>CAVFBE010000014.1:0-41450 GCA_963620745.1 Muribaculaceae bacterium
GCCCTGCATATCATGCTGACCAAGATTGAGCGGGATAAGCTCTGGGTTAACCCGGACTGCGGTCTGAAGACCCGTGGTGTTCCGGAAACGGATGCCAGCCTGCGTAACCTGGTTGCTGCCGCTAAGCAGATTCGGGAAGAAGCCTGAAATACCAACGCAAGAAAAGAGTAACCAACATGAAAATTTCAGAGCTCTATCAGCACCAGAAACGGACGCTGTCCTTTGAAATTTTTCCGCCGAAGAAAGACGCTGAACTTCGTAACATTGATGACACCCTGGCGGTTCTTTGTGAACTGAACCCGGATTTTATCAGTGTTACCTTCGGCGCCGGCGGAAGTTCCAACGGCAACCGCACCATAGAGCTGGCCAAGAAAATCAAATATGAATATCATGTGGAGCCGGTAGTGCATCTGACCTGCTTACATTATGACAAGCAGGAAATTGATGAATTTGCCCGCGTCCTGGAAGACGAAGGACTGGAAAATGTGCTGGCGCTTCGGGGGGATCGCCGTCCGAATGTGCCGGAAAAGGAGGATTTCCAGCACGCCTCGGACGTCATTTCCTACCTGAAGCCGGATCACGACTTCTGCTTCCTTGGCGCCTGTTATCCGGAATGCCATCCGGAATCCGAAAACCGCATTATGGAAATCCGGTACCTGAAAGAAAAAGTCAACGCCGGTGCAGAAGTGCTGCTTTCCCAGCTGTTCTTTGACAATAAACAGTTTTACCACTTTGTAGATGACTGCCGCATTGCCGACATCAACGTTCCCGTTATTCCGGGCATTATGCCGGTTATCAACGCTTCCCAAATGAAGCGCATGGTAAGTCTCTGTGGCGCCAGTTTCCCGGAACGGTTCCAGAAAATCATCAACCGCTACGAAGACAACAAAGACGCCCTCTTTGACGCCGGTATGGCCTATGCCTTAAGCCAAGTCATAGACCTCCTTGTCAATGACACCGACGGCCTTCACATTTACACCATGAACAATCCACAGGTGGCTCGCAAAATCTGCGAAGGCATCAAGAACATTGTTTGACAACAACTTAACATCCAAAACAAAAAGCGGATCTGTCCTTTTCGGCAGGTCCGCTTTTGTGTCATTTTACACGGATTTTACATTTCCTTTACGTACGTTTGATAGAGCTTTCCCGTGAAACTTTTATACTGAAGGAAGAAAGGTGAGGAATACTATGGAAAATGTAATCCAAGATAATGACTTTTTGAATGACTTTGCCTATGGCGAAGATTATGAAGAAGTTTCCAATGATTTTACCCGTGAGCCATCCGACCGAAAATGGGGTGCCATTAAAGAAGGGGTAATGAAGTTTGCCGGAAAGTATACCGAAGTCTGGAAATTTATCAAATTTGCCTTTACCGGAGCATCTACTTCCGTTTTAGAGCTTGCAGTCTTCTGGCTGTTGCAGTATGTTATCTTCCGTTCATTGAACGAGGTGCCGGTTACGGACAATGCCATTTTGTCTTTCCTTGGAATTGAATACAAAGGATACATGTATTCTTACTTCATATCCGCCGTTATTGGGTATGCAGCAGCATACATTATGAACCGGAAGCTGACCTTTAAGGCGGACGCCAATCCGGTGCTGTCTACGGTGCTGTATGCCATCATGGTTCTTTGCACCATTGCCTTTAACACGTGGTTTGGCGCATTCCTTGGCACCCTGATTAAGAACAGTGGGCACGACAGTGTCTTCATTGTGCTCCTGACCAAGGTTGTGGTTATGACGGTGCCAACCCTGTGGACGTACCCGCTGAACCGCTTTGTTATTCACAGAAAGAAGAAAGTTACTGAATGAATTATTCCCTGATTGCGTGCGATTTAGATGGTACGCTCTTAGATGACCATTCCCACGTTGCAAAAGAAAGCCTGACTGCCATCCGGCAGATGAAGCAGAGTGGTGTAGAGTTTGCCCTTTGCACCGGAAGAACCTATTATGAAATTCCGAAGGAGCTACGGGAATTCCCGGAAATTCGCTATTACCTGTACTCCGATGGCTCCGTTGTTTATGACAAGAAGGAACAGAAAGTCATTTCTGCCCGGTATTTTTCTGCGGAAACACTGGACCGGGTTTTGGCACTTCTGGAACAATATGATACGATGATAGAGAGCTATGATGACGGGATTCCAAAGACGGATTGTAATAAGCTGAATGACGCATCTTATAAGCACTACCAGATAGATCCGAATTATCTGGATGTCATCAGAAGCACACGCGTAGGTCTTGCGGATTTTAGTCAGAGGGCAAGGAAACTGACTCGCACGGAAATCATCAATGTTTTCTTTGCGAATCCGGAGGAGCGGGAAGCCTGCTTTGCCATCCTGCAAACGCAGAAAGACCTTGCTTTTACTACGTCTATGGACAACAACATTGAAATTATGCTGCGGGGCGTGTCAAAAGGCAACGCGCTTTTGACCCTGGCGCAGCAGCTGCAAATTCCATGGGAGCAGACCATGGCAGTCGGTGACAGCCGAAATGACCTTTCCATGTTTGCCATTGCAGGCATGGCAGTGGCTTCCGGCTCCGCCAGCCCGACCATTCAGCAGAAGGCCGGCCATGTAGCCTGTTCCAACAATGATTCTATCCCGCAATACATCCTGACCCATTATCTGAAGAACAAAGGAGAAGGAGTCCATGCAAGGTAAGATTCACTTTTTAAATACCAAAAACTCGGACTGCATGATTCTGGAAAGCCAGGGCCATCTGGCCATGGTGGATGCAGGAGAAGATAATGACTATCCGGCAGACAAGCCGCACCTGAACATGAAGGGCTACGAAGAAGAAGTGGTAGCCTATTTGCTGGACCACTTCCGTGGTGAAGACGGAAAGGTCCACCTTGATTTTGTGCTGGCAACGCACTGCCACTCAGACCACATTGGTGGATTTGATACCGTTATTAACCACCCGGACATTGTGGTGGACAAAGGCTATGTAAAGCCGTATCATCCGGAAGATATCTTTGTTTATGAACGGGTCAGATGGGACAATCTGGAAGTTTACAATCAGATGCTGGATGCCATGAAAGCCAATGGCGTGGAACGCATTGAACGTTTTGACGAAGCGGAAACCGACCTTGGGGACTTCCATATTCAGTTCCTTAATGGTGCTTATAAGAAGCGCTTCCTGAAGTTTGGCGAAAACATTAATTCCGTCGGCACCCTGCTTACCATTGGCAACACCAAAGTCTTCCTGGCAGGAGACATTAACAACAAAGACGGGGAAGAGTGGCGCCTGGCACCCAAAATCGGTAAAGTGGATTTGCTGAAGGTGGGACATCATGGCTACGTGTTCTCCAGTTCGTACCGCTTTATTAAGACCCTGCATCCGGACATTGCCGTTGTTTGCAACAGCAATTACCGTATTTATCCTGACGTCAGAGCTAAGTTGAAGTGGGTTGCCAAAGCAGACCTGTATACCACGGCAGATAACAATGGCGTTCTTGCTGAGTTTGACGGCAAAAACGTCAAGATTACAACAAACATTATGTAATCTCGGGCGATGCAGCCCTACATAATACAAAACAAAGGAGCAGATCCTATAGGACCTGCTCCTCTTTTCTTTTATTTAGCTAGGTTCTTTTTGCAAACCAGTGGTCTTGCAAAGCGGATTAGCGCTTAGCGGCTTTCTGTTCCTGCTTGAACGCCTTGCGCTTCTTGGCCATTTCTTTGGCTTCTTCCGAACCGCTATGGGCAATAATTCTGCCGGCACGCTTAATGGAATAACTTACCAGTCCGCCGACCTTGTCTTCGCCTCGACGCATGTCAGTGCATTCCGGATGGTCACGAACCAGGTGAATGGCGTCAAATTCGCACTTGGTGGTGCAAAGGCCGCAACCAATGCACTTGTGCGGATCAACAACGGAGGCGCCGCAGCCAAGGCAACGGCCGGTTTCAATCTTAACCTGCTCTTCTGTCAGATCCAGATGGGCATCCTGATAAGACATCTTGTAGTCTATGGATTCATCCATACCGGCTTCCTGACGGCCTGCGGTGTCATAAGATGGATACGTAAGGTCTTCCTTGTCCAGTGGCGTGAAGTTACGACGGTCACGGCCGATGGTCATGGAGGCATCCGGACGGACATGGCGATGCAGGCTTTCTGCTGCTTCATGGCCGGCCGCAATGGCGTCAATGACGAAGCGAGGACCGGTGTATACGTCACCGCCGACAAAGATGTCAGGGTCATCGGTCTGATAGGTGAACTTGTCAGCAACCGGATAATTGCCATGCCAGAACTGAACCTTGGAGCCCTGTAACAGGTTGCCCCATTCAATGGCCTGACCAATGGCAAAGACAATCCTGTCTGCGGCAACTTCCATGGTTTCGTTTTCGTCATAGGCAGGGGAGAAGGCACCGGTGGCAGGATCTATGGTGCGCAGGCACTTCTTCAGAACCAGGCCGGTTACTTCGCCGGCGTCATTGACCAGGACTTCTTTCGGGCCCCAGGACGGATTTACCTGAACGCCTTCTTCTTCGGCTTCCCGGATTTCTTCGTTGGTGGCCGGCATGGTGGCCCGGTCTTCCAGGCAGAACATCTGTACACCGGAAGCGCCAAGACGATGGGCGTTGCGGGCACAGTCAATGGCAACGTTACCGCCGCCGACAACAACTACGTTACCGGAGAAGGTGTCTTCCCGGTGTTCATAGCAGTGGCGCAGGTAATCTACTGCAATCTGGGTCCCCTTGGCGGTGTCATTGGCAACGCCCGGGCGCTTCCCGCCCTGACATCCGATGGCAAGGTAGACGGCTTTGTAACCCTGTGCTTTCAATTCTTCAATGGTGATATCTTTTCCGACTTCCACGCCGCAGCGGATGTCAACACCAAGCTCCTGAATGACTTTGATTTCCGCAGCAAGAACGTCTTTTTCCAATTTGTAGCTTGGAATGCCGTAGGTCATCATGCCGCCGGCTTCCGCGTTCTTTTCGAATACGGTTGGCTTGTAGCCCATCTGCGCCAGGTAGAACGCGGCACTTAAACCGGCAGGTCCGGCACCGATGATGGCAATCTTTTCGTCAAAGGAACCGTAAACGGACTGTACTACCTTTTCCGGAATGTAGCGGTCTTCCGAACGCAGCTCCAGGTCGGCTACAAACTTCTTAACGGCGTCAATGGATACCGGTGCATCCAACTTGCCGCGGGTACATTCGTCTTCACAGCGCTTGTTGCAGACTCTGCCGCAGACAGCCGGGAACGGGTTTTCGGTTTTAATCATGGCAAGGGCTTCCCGATACTTGCCCTCTTTGGCTAAGCGGAGATACGCCTGCACCGGTACGTGTGCCGGACAGGCCGCTTTACAAGGAGCGCTGCCTGTGGCGTAGGTGTTGGACAGCCGGGCGGTGTCCCGGTATTCTTCGTCCCAAGCGTATTCGCCCCAAATGTTGTTATCCGGAAGCGGCGCTTGCGGATACGTAAATTCGGTGCCGTCCTTATGGCACAGTTTCTGGCCCAGCTTTGCCGCACCGCCCGGGCAGACTTCAACGCACTTGCCACAGGCAACGCACTTGTCCTTGTCAACCTTAGCGGTAAAGGAACTTCTGGACAGGTTTGGCGTATTAAAGAGCATGGAGGTCCGCAATGCGTTACAGATTTTTACGTTGCAGTTGCAGATATCAAAAATCTTGTTTTCCCCGTCTATGTTGGTAATCTGGTGAACGTAGCCGTTCTTTTCGGCCAGTTCCAGAATTTCCAGGGCACGCGCTTTGTCAATATAATGAGCCTTGCCGGTTTCAACGGCATAGTCTGCCATGTCTCCTAACTGGATGCACCAGTCATCTGCGTCATCTGTACAGCCTTCTCCAAGTGCAGCGCGGGATGCACGGCAGGAGCAGAGTCCGGCGGAAATATGCCCATCATATTTCTGCAGCCAGTAAGAAATGTGTTCTAAATCTACAGATTCATTCTGGGTGTTGATTGCTTTTTCAACCGGAATAACGTGCATACCAATGCCGTCTCCTCCCGGAGGAACCATCTGGGTAATTCCGGCCAGCGGGACAAAGGTCATGCGTTCAAAGAACGAGGAAACAACCGGGTTCTTTGCAATCCGGTCCTTGGTAGAGTTGAACAGCTCTGCAGAGCCCGGTACAAAGAACGGAAGACGGTACTGACGAATCCGTGGTTTGTCCTTCAGCTCATGGGTGTGGTCATAGTTGTCACCGTAACCATACTCCATAATGCCAATGTCGGCCATATCATCCAGCAGCTTCTGCAGCTCCTCTTTGCTCAGCTCCGGATTCATGGCTTTCAGCTCTTCAAAGGTGTAATCCTTGCGCAGCTTCATTTTGTTGGCTACATCGCACATTTCGGGGGTAAGGACTTCTTTTAAGCCCCAGTACTCCGGGTCCTCCGATGTAACCCCAAAAATCTTGTGTGGGACTACGTCTGTAATTTTTCTGCCAAGCTTCAAATACCGTTTATCAGGGTTGGGATCTCCCTGATGTTGACTGATAATTTTTTTGTTTTGCTCAGGCATAAACTGGTCACTCCTTCTTTTTGTTAAATACATAACAATACAATTTCATTGTAGACCTTTTACCTACACGGTCAATATGCGGAATGGCCAAAATCCGGAAAAGGTGGTTGTATGTAAACCCTCTTTTTTTCAGAATGGAAAAAAGTACGGGAAAGCCGGAGTGCGGCTTTTGACATTTGATGCAGAATTTGCAAGACCGTGGAAACTGTGGCATAGTTTTATAGAAAGATTTGAAACAAGGAAACGAAAAGGGGACCGCTATGCTACAGGACGGACTTTACGAACAGATTATCAATAAAGGCCTGGATTCCGCGCTGTCTGAAACAGACAAACTGTCCCAGACAGCACCCATTGACAGCGCAGAAGCACCGAAAGTACTGGCAAAATATGTGGCAGAAGTGGTGGAGCAGGGACTTGCTAACGTAAAAGATAACGGCGGTGATCTGCATTCCCAGATAGAGCTGGTAAACCGTATTGTTTCCACCGTTATGAAGGAAACAAAAGAGACCGGTTTTGATACGCTTTCGGTGGCGGAGCGTGCAGAACAGCTTCTTGCCCTGCTTGACAGAAAAAATAACACGGTGGCGTTAACCGGCAAAGCGGAAATTGTTCGCCCGGAAACCTCTATTGCACAAAGCTCTCTTTTTACCGGCGCCATCCATGAGCCGCAGATGTTTACGGAGCTGAAAAAGGAAATTATTTCCTGCAACAGGATTGATATGCTGGTCTCTTTCATTAAGTGGAGCGGGCTGCGCCTGCTGATGGATGAGCTGACTGCCTTCACACAGAATGGGGGACAGCTGCGCATTATTACCACTTCTTACATGGGCGCAACGGACGTCAAAGCCATTGAGGAGTTGCGCAAGTTACCCAATACCCTGATTAAAGTCAGCTATGACACCAAGCGAACCCGCCTACATGCAAAAACGTACGTGTTTTACCGGAATACCGGTTTTACCACGGCTTACGTGGGCTCTTCCAATCTTTCCAATGCCGCCATTTCCAGCGGATTGGAATGGAACGTGAAAATTACAAAGAAGGATTTGCCGGAGACCATTGATAAAATAGCTGCCACCTTTGAAAGCTATTGGAATTCCAATGAGTTTGAGTATTACACAGAGGACCAGAAGGAGCGGCTGGCCCGCGCCCTGCAGGCGGAAAAATATTTTGATGCCAACAATGCAGAATTTTATACCATGGATATCCAACCCTATTCTTATCAACAGGAAATTCTGGATAAGTTGGAGGCAGAACGCACCGTGCGAGGGTACCACCGAAACCTGGTGGTTGCCGCAACGGGTACCGGTAAAACCGTAATTTCCGCACTGGATTACAAGCGTTTCCGCCGGCAGCACGCGGGCCGGCCCTGCCGACTGCTGTTTGTGGCACACCGGGAGGAAATTTTGCGTCAGAGCCTTTACACCTTCCGTGCCGTTTTGAAGGACGCTAATTTTGGCGAGTTATTTGTCGGCAACTATAAGCCGGATACGCTTGATAATCTGTTCCTTTCCATTCAAACCCTTAATTCACAGGACTTTACGTCTAAAACCTCTCTGGATTTTTATGATTACATTATTGTGGATGAATTCCACCATGCAGCAGCACCTACCTATCAAAAGCTGCTTGCGTATTATCAGCCGAAAATTTTACTTGGTCTGACCGCCACGCCGGAGCGCATGGACGGCAAAAGCATCCTGCCGTATTTTAACAACCGGATTGCGGCGGAAATCCGATTGCCGGAAGCCATTGACCGGAAACTGCTCTGTCCATTCCAATACTTTGGCGTAACAGATACCGTAGACTTAGACAAGCTGACCTGGCGCACCGGCGGATATGATAAGACGGAACTGTCTAATCTTTATACGCTAAGTGGCTACGTTGCCAACCGGCGTGCGGACCTGATTATTTCTTCCCTGCTGAAATATGTTACCGATATTGATGACGTAAAGGGCCTGGGCTTCTGCGTTACCGTGGCACATGCGGAATTCATGGCAAATTACTTTAATGAACATGGAATTCCTGCTGCATTTCTGACCGGTAAATCGCCGGAGGAAGAAAGAAAAGACGCCAAAGACCGCCTTGTTTCAGGCAAAGTCCGTTTTTTGTTTGTGGTGGATATTTACAATGAAGGCGTGGATATTCCGGAAATAAACACCGTGCTGTTCCTGCGCCCAACGGAGTCTTTGACCGTTTTCCTGCAACAACTGGGTCGTGGATTGCGGCTTGCGGAAAACAAAGAATGCCTGACCGTTTTGGACTTTATTGGCCAGGCAAATAAGAAATACAATTTTGAAGACCGGTTTGCTGCGCTGCTTTCCGGCACCACCAGGAATGTGGCAAAAGAAGTAAAAAATGGTTTCGTGTCTGTTCCGAAGGGATGCTACATTCAATTGGAAAAGAAGGCTGCAAAATACATTCTGGATAATATCCGGGCCTCTTACGGCAACAGCGCCGGCCTGGTTGCACGGATTGCGTCCTTTGAAGAGGACACCGGGCTGGAGTTGACCCTGGAAAATTTCCTGGACTATTACCGGATTAATCCGCAGCAGCTTTACAAATTTTCGTCCTTTTCCAGATTGTGTGCCCGTGCCGGTGTCATAGATGATTTTGAAGAACCGCTGGAAGAGGTCATGACCAAGACCATGAGCCGTTTTGCCACCGTGGATTCGCGCCGTTTTATCGGCTTCCTGCAAAAGGTACTGACAATGGATTACGTGCCGGAGACCGAAGCAGAAAACCGCATGCTGCAAATGTTCCAGTTTACGGTGTGGCAAAAGTCCGCTGAAGATTGCGGCTTTGCAAGCCCTATGGACGGCATTCATGCCATCCGTCAAAACCCCGTTCTTTCCGGCGAGTTAGTGGATTTACTGTCATATCAGTACAGCCATATTGATTTCATAGATGAACCGGTGGATGTCGGTTTTGACTGCCCACTGGATTTACACTGCACCTATACCAGAGACCAGATTCTGACGGCATTAGACTTCTTAAAACCGGCAACGGTGCGAGAGGGAGTGAAATGGCTCCCCGAACAAAATCTGGATGTCTTCTTTGTAACGCTGAATAAATCCGACAAGGATTATTCTCCAACCACAATGTACCAGGATTACTCCATTAATGAGACCCTGTTTCATTGGCAAAGTCAGAGTACCACGTCAGAAACCTCCATGACCGGACAGCGGTACATTCACCACAAGGAGAGAGGAAGCAAGGTGCTGCTCTTTGTCCGGGAGTTCAAAACAGACCGCCTTTCCGGCGGCGCGGCAGCCTACACCTATCTTGGCACAGCCAACTACGTAAAACATGAAGGCTCAAAGCCCATGAACATTACCTGGAAACTGGACAAACCCATCCCCGCAAAGTTCCTGAAGAAGACCAACAAACTGGTGGTAAGCTAAAGTTCACTGTAAAAAGTGTAGTCAAACCACAAAAGTTCGTTGTAAAAAGTGTGGTCATACAACAAAAGTTCACTGTAATTTTTGTTGTCATGTGGTATACTATGCTCATAAGAGGACACAGGAGGTGAGCATATGTATCGAATGGCTATTGAAAAACTGCTTCAATGGAAAGAAAGCAAATACCGTAAGCCACTGATTATTGAAGGGGCAAGACAGGTTGGAAAAACGTGGTTAATGAAGGAGTTTGGCAGGCTTTATTATACGGACACCGTATACGTTAATTTCGATTCCAATGCTAGAATGTCGGAACTCTTTGCATCAGATCTGGATACTTCCCGGTTGATGATGGGCCTGGAATTATATACCGGTCATAAAATTGATCCGGAAAACACGCTTTTGATTTTTGATGAGGTACAGGAAGTGCCCAGAGCACTCAGTTCCTTGAAATACTTTTATGAAAATGCACCGGAGTATCACATTGTGTGTGCCGGTTCCTTGCTTGGAATTGCTTTACATGAAGGCACGTCTTTTCCGGTCGGCAAAGTGAATTTTTTAAAACTGTATCCGCTATCTTTCCGGGAATTCTTAATGGCTACCGGCAAAGAACGGTTTGCAGAATTGCTTGCCGGGCAAGACTATCAAATGATAACCGGTTTTAAACAAACCTATATTGAGGCTCTAAAACAGTATTATTTTGTTGGCGGAATGCCGGAAGCAGTACAACGCTTTGCAGAAGATCAAGATTTCAATGAGGTGCGCAATATTCAAAAAAGAATTCTTACTGCCTATGAACAGGATTTTTCCAAACATGCGCCGAACGAAATCGTCCCTAAAATTCGTATGCTCTGGAATAGCATCCCATCCCAACTCGCAAAAGAAAACAAGAAGTTCATTTATGGCCTTGTGCGGGAAGGCGCCAGAGCCAAGGACTATGAAATAGCAATAATGTGGCTTTCCGATTGCGGTCTTGTTCACAAAGTAAGCCGTGTCAACGCTGTCGGCGTACCGTTGAAGGCCTATGAAGATTTAAAGGCATTCAAACTTTTTCTCCTTGATGTGGGCTTACTTGGATGTATGGCCGGTTTAAGCCAACAAACGTTACTGGACGGGGAGGAACTCTTTGTTGAATTTAAAGGAGCCCTGACAGAACAGTATGTTTGCCAGCAGCTGAAAACAATAGAAGATTTAGGCGTTTATTATTACACCAATGACAGGGGTTCCTGTGAAATAGACTTTGTTATTGATACCGGCGAAAAGATCATTCCTGTAGAGGTGAAAGCAGAAGTGAATCTCCGGGCCAAAAGCCTTAAAACCTATCAGGAAAAATTTAACCCGGCAGTATCTGTCCGCACTTCCATGGCAGATTACAAGAAGGAAGACTGGCTTGTTAACTTGCCTTTGTATGCGATAGAGCAGATTACTGATTTTTAAGCTGGCAGTCATCATCCACCAAAAGGCTCCGACAACAGCGCAACAAAGGCCAAAAATAAAAAGAAAGATAAGGAAATTGCCCCAAAAGTTTCCATCGGAATGGGCGGGTTTACTTTCATGAGTTAACTGATTCCGAATATGACGGAGGCGGCGCAGCTGACCCAATTGAAAATTCCAATCAGGGACAAATCCGGCAAGAGATGCCGGTGTGCTCCTCATTTCATCAATGTAGGAGGTAACGCCGGTTTCTGTCCGATAGAGGTCTTTGCACAAATTATCTAAACGCAACAAAACCCAGTAGGTAATTAACCTACTGGTTTTTTTATGACTACTGTCCCATAAAGCGGACTCTATAGTCCCATGCCATGGGTGTAGAAAACACCCTGCGGTAGTATAATAAGATTAAATCCAGTTATATTATGCGAGGTGGAACTACATGACAATTGCAGAAGCGCGCAGAATACAAAGAGCATTTTATGAAAACCCAAACCCAACAGAAGATGATGCGTTCCTCTTTACGGAAGCAATGGATTATATTATCCAAAGCACCAAAGATCCTCATGCAATGTTATCCCTTGGCGGATACTATTATGACAAACGCAATTTTGACCTTGCCTTGAAGTATTACGAAATGGCGGCGGAAGAAAAGCTGGATGATGCCTATGAGTGTCTGGGTTACATCTGGTACTACGGCAGAACCGGAACCAAGGATTACGAAAAGGCCTTCCGGTATTTTAAACTGGCAAAGGATGCCGGTAATATGGTTGGTGCATACAAGCTTGCCGACATGTATAAAAACGGATATTACGTGGAAAAGGACTATGACAAATATTGTGAAATCATAGAAGAGCTATATCCGCAAATCAAAGACGCAACGTGCTTAGGGGACCCACTGCCGGAAATAGCCACCCGCCTTGCCCACATTCGTACGGAACAGGGAAAAATCGGGGAAGCAGTGGAACTGTATTATTTTGCAAAGGATTTCCTTGCCCAGCGAATCAGCTATAATCCGTTCTTTGGCTCCCTTAATATTATGAAGTGGCTTGAGGATGACCTGTACAAGCTCATTCGGTTTGACCGGGATCATTTTGACCTGTATGACCTGTATTATCTTGCCAAAGAACCGGCCAAAGTAAGATTTTATTTTGAAGATAAGGAGCAGGAATGGGAGTCGGTAGAGGAAAACGGAGCACTTTCCATCCGCTTCAACAACCACTGGTACAGAACAAGGGAAGATTTCTTTGCCAAGGCCTGTATCGGAGATCTGCCCCTGACCTATATTTATGATGCGCTCTACGGATTTGAGGTGGTCTGATGCAACTGATAAGGGTAACCGGCGGTGACTATTCCCAGTATGAAGAACTCCTTCTGCGCCGGGACGAACTTGAAAAAGATGCGGAGCAGATTCTGATAGGATATACTCGCATTTTCGGAGACATCACCACGGAAATTTTTCAATTGAAAATAGAGTGCATCGCCCTGAAAAAGTCCATTTCCTATTGCGTCATGCTGCGTAACCGTGGCCAGTCAGTAGACTTTGAAGAGTTACAGAAGTTTATTGCTGAAAGGATGGCAGTCTACCAGGCAGAACTTGACGACATGATTCGCCAGAACGAACTTTCAAAAGGCAGTAAAGCAATATCTGCTTTTCAGGACAGGGAAATCAAGCGGATCTACAGAAAAATTGCCAAAGTGCTTCACCCGGATATCAGTAATGTTACAGAAAAATATCCTTCCCTTGCAGACCTTTTTCAGCGGGTTATGATTGCCTACAATTGCAATGATTATAAAGAACTCAAGGAATTGGAAGTTCTGGTTAATTGCGCGCTGGAAGAAGTCGGCGAAGAAACCTTTGAACTGATTATTCCTGACATACAGGAAAAAATGGACGAATTGGAAGAAGAAATTCGGATAATTACAACCACGGAGCCGTATCTTTACCAGGAGTTTTTAAACAATTCCACCCTCAGACAACAGAAGATGAAGGAATTTGAGGACGAACGGGATTCCTATGTGGCTTATAAGGCAACGCTGGAATTGCAATTGAAAGAAGTGCAGGAGGAATAAAATGGCAGACAACGGATTAACCATACCGAAAGAAAACCTGGTTTCCGTCATAGAAAATCAGGGGCTTGGTTCTGTAATTAAGCCCCTGACGCAGGAAATTTATCTTTTTGATTCTTATGTTGCGGGAACAACCCACCTGGAGGACTCGTCTGTTCTTGCAGAACTGAAAATTGGTGACAAGCTGACGCTGCAACGGGAAGACAATAAATTTGACAATAACGCCATCCTGATTTTGAACGGGGAAAAGAAGAAACTGGGCTATGTTCCCGAAAAGGACAATGTGGTATTTGCACGGCTTATGGATGCCGGGAAACTGCTTATGGCAAAGGTTGGAAAAATTACGCAAAAGGGCTCTTTTACGCAAATCAGCATTGGTATTTATTTAGTGGACTTTTAGCCCCAAAGCAACCATAAAAAGGCACGTAACTGAAACAGTTACGTGCCTTTTTATGGCGGAGACGGTGGGATTCGAACCCACGAGCCCGGTGAAGGGCTAACGCATTTCGAGTGCGCCCCGTTATGACCACTTCGATACGTCTCCGGATAGCTTACAAATTGTATCAAAGAGGGCGAATAAAGTCAATTGCACGGCGGTTTTTGTTGGAGTATAATGTGCTGGAAATAATCTGCTTTTTTGGAGAAGGCGTGTATTATGAAATTATCAGTTATTTTGTATATGGACCACTGCGAAGACACCGCACAGGCTATTGCGGCGCTGAAGCAAAACCATTGTTTTGCTTCCACGCAGCTGCTGATTGTTGACCCGTTTTGCACGGCGGAATCAGCCGCAGCGGTCAAAGATGCTTCTGCAGCGGAAATCATTTCCCTGGAAGGAGCTTCAATAGGTCAGGCGTACCAAACGGGTCTGGACAAAGCTACCGGAGACGTAATCCACTTTACCTTAGGTTCCTCTGTCTTGTCCCGGGGCGCACTGGACGCCGCTTTGCGCGCCATGCGGAAAAAGGATAGTACCGGCGCACCGGCGCGGCTGGTTGCCCTTCGTGCAAAAGGCATCAACAACGTGAATAACGCCGGCAGTAAAGTAAACTATAAGATGCAGGCCAAGCAGCACGGGTTTAGCAATATTCGCTTTGAACCGGCACAGACCAACCTGATTCTGCAGTCCTACTTTATTGAATCTGCTTTAGCAAAAAGCGTCAGCTTTGAACCGGATCTGGGTTCTACCGCAGTGCATGCGTATCTGCTGAATGTGTTAGCCAATTATTATGTTGTTTATTCCCTGCAGAACAAGATATATACCTATTCTGTTTTGCTGGAAAACAGTGCATCCTCTTGTGACTTTGCAAGGGATAAGGACTGGTACACACCGGCGGTTAAGAACTTTTATACGCCGTTCCTGCATCGCCTGAAAGAGGCGAACGGAACCGCACCCCTGTATTTACAGATTGCCACCCTGTACTTAGTATGGGCCAAATACAATTGCAACTTCTTTGACCGGGACCGGGAGGTTCTTTCCAAGGAAGAAGCGGAAGAGTTTTATGACGCCACCTGTGAATTCCTGAGCTACATTAATGACAACATTATTTTCCAGGATATTCCGTGCAACTACACCATGGCAAGACAGCTGAAAATGCTTTTCTACAAGGGCAAATGCAAGTACCTTGGCATAGAACCGTGCAATGCTTCCGTTATTCCGGAAGGCGCCTTTGAAAACCAGCTGGTGCTGAACAATGATGTTTATCATACCTATGATGCCCACACGCTGCGGCATGTAGACGGGCGTGCAGACGCCCTGGATCTTTGCACTATGGGTAAAATCCAGAACCAGAGTGCGCGCATTATGGTACTGGATTACATTGACGGCAAAATTGAACTGGATTATGAAGTGGTTACCTATTTGCTGGAAACCTCGGATTATGAGCTGTTCCTGAAAGTAGGGGACGACAAATACTATGAGCCAAAACCAACCGAAGTGTATTCTTTGGTAAAATATTTTGGCCTTACTATTGACAGAAGAAAGACCTTCCATGCTTCCATTCCGGCAGAAGATCTGCTGGATAAGCGCTTAGTCTTTGGCGTACGCCTGGATGGCCAGGAATACGAACTGAATCTGCAGTTCCCAAAGATGGCATCTAAGCTGCTGAACAGCAATGCATCTTACTGCATGCTTGGAAAGGACAAATATTTAGCCGTTCAACAGCACGGACTGACTGTAAGGAGGAAAAAACCGGGGCAGCGTTTTTTTTTGGAAGCAAAGTTCTTTGCTTACCGAATGGCAACAACCCCGGTACCCCGAAGACTGATTGTTAAGTACCTGTTTTTGCGCTTGCTTTATTGGCTGGTTTATCCAACGTACCATAAGAAACGGATTTGGATTACCTTTGACAAGCTGTATAAAGCAGGGGACGACGGGGAATACATGTTCCAGTACTGCCGGAAGCAGGATGATGGCATAGAAATCTACTATGTCTTAAATAAAGACGCGGCAGATTATGAACGTCTGAAACAGCAGCACGGCAAGTATGTTCTGACGCAGGACTGCATGAAGCTGAAATTGCTGGCTCTGTATAGTGAAGTCATTCTGGCATCCCACGCTACCGTTCCGAACTATATTGGATTTACCCCAAAAACCAATATCTTTGTCCGGGACCTGTTCCACGGCGTTATTGTCTGCATTCAGCACGGACTGACCATTCAAAAGATTGCACAGTATCAGAACCGTGTCTTTGATAACACCCGGCTGTACACATTGGCCTCTAAATATGAAAAGGCCAATGTAGAAAAGCCAATCTACGGTTACTTCGGAAAAGAACTGAAACTGACCGGTCTGGCCCGTTATGATGGCCTAAAAAGCAATGACCAGAAGCAGATTCTGATTACGCCGACCTGGCGCAGAAATATTGTAAATCAGAGTATTGCCTTCGTTAAAAAGAGTCACAATGACACCTTTAAGAACAGCGAATATTTCCGGATTTACAATTCTTTAATTAATGACCAAACCCTGATTGACTGTGCCAAACGTACCGGTTATAAGCTGATTTATCTACTGCATCCGGCCATGAGCTCCCAGGCAGAAGACTTTGACAAGAATGATGCCGTTGAAATTGTACAGGCCACCGGAGACATGAGCTACGAAAAGATTCTGACTGAATCTTCCTTAATGGTAACGGACTACTCCGGCGTACAGTTTGACTTTGCCTATCAAAGAAAGCCAATTGTTTATTACCATCCGGACAGCCTTCCGCCCCATTATGAAGAAGGCGGCCTGATTTATGACACTATGGGCTTTGGCCCCATTTGCAAGAATCATGACAGTGTGGTATCTACGCTTTGCACCTACATGGAAAACGGCTGCAAAATGCCGGAAGAATATGTTAAGCGGGCAGATGATTTCTTCTACTTCAATGACTTCAACAACTGTGAACGGATCTATCATGAGGTTTGCGCCTTCCTGGAGGATCCCAAAAATTTCTAAGGAGACCGCATGAAAAATCTCATCTACAACAAGTCTTTGCTGACAGATGAGCATGGACGGGAATACTACCTGGACAACGCCAAGTTCATCCTGATTTTCTTTGTTGTTATGGCGCACTTATTTGGTACGCTGAAACACGCGGATGTAACTTACGTCAGCTACATTTCCACGGCTGTTTGGAATTACCTGAACACCTTCCACATGGCCACCTTCATTTTTATTTCCGGTTATCTGGCCAAACGTTTTGTAAAGAAAGGGTATACCCTGCAGAAGCCGGCCACGTATTTCCTGATTTATGTTTTTGCCCAGTTGCTTTTTACCTTCTGTGAAAAGTACTGGTGGTCCGGAGACCCGGCCTCGGAAACCGTCAGCATTTTCAAAGCGGAAGGTTCCTTGTGGTATCTGCAGTGCCTGATCATCTGGTACTTGCTGCTTCCCATGCTGGATCAGGTAAAGCCAAAGTACATGATTGGTGGTGCCATCCTGATTGCGCTTGCTGTTGGATATGACACTAAGGTCAATGACTACCTCAGTTTTTCCCGGGTATTAGTCCATATGCCGTTCTTTATGGCAGGATACTATACGGACAAGGCCCGGCTGGACAAGCTAAACCAGACCAAGGTAAAGCTTGGTGCCTGGGCAGCACTCCTTATCATTTTTGTAGTAGAGTTCTGCCTGTACCGGAATATTCCGGGGAACCTGCTCCCGTGCAATAGCCCGTACCGCTTCTGTGGACTGAAAGGACCTGCCGGAGTGTGGTGGTTGTATCGCCTGGCATTCTACCTGGTGGTATTTGTCATGATTTTCTCCTTCCTGGCAGTGGTGCCACGGTGTAAGACCTTCTTCTCCAAGTGGGGGTCCAGAACCTTGGCAGTGTATCTGTTCCACCGGATTTTCTATCGCTGCTTTGAAGAATACGGCTGGTACAAAGCCTTCGGAAACTCCTGGCTTGGACTGGTTGCGCTGTTCTTTGTTGTGGCAGCAGTTACCTGTGTTCTTTCCCTGAAACCGTTCAGCGTACCCTTTGACCTGATTCAGAAGATCAAAATTACGGCATTGTTAAAGGACAAAAAACGGCTGCAAAGTAAATAAAATCAGAAGACTCCCTTTGGGCATGGCAGTGTGGAACTGACTCGCCGAAAGGGAGATTTTTTACTCTTTTTCACATTTGATAAAAGTTTAACAAAGTCCTTGACGAAGGGGGCCCTCCTTAAGGTATAGTAAGCTTGCAAGGCGAAAGCGTTGCAAAAACAAACTGCAAAAACCAAACAGACTTTAGTTTCGGAGGTGTCATTATGGACAGAAAAGTCAGAGTAGTACAGTATGGTTGCGGAAAGATGGCAAAATATATCATTCGTTACCTGTACAATCACGGAGCAGAGGTGGTTGGCGCAATTGACGTTAACCCGGATGTAGTAGGCATGGACATTGGTGACTTTGCGGAACTGGGGTATCAAACCGGAGTTCGTATTTCCGACAAGGCGGAGCAGGTGTTGGATGAAAGCAGGGCGGATGTTGCTATTGTTACCCTGTTCAGCTTTATTAATGATATCTATGAGCACACGAAGCAGTGCGTATCCCGCGGTATTAATGTCATTACCACGTGCGAGGAAGCCATTTACCCCTGCACCACAGCCAAAGAACAGGTAGAGGAGCTGGACGCCATTGCCAAGGCAAACAATTGCACTATTACCGGTTCCGGCATGCAGGATATTTTCTGGATTAATATGGTAGCTTTGGCTGCGGCCGGCTGTGACAGTCTGAAAAAGATGAAAGGCGCTTACAGCTACAATGTAGATGAATATGGCCTGGCCCTGGCAAAAGCCCATGGATGTGACCTGACAGCAGAAGAATTTGAAACGCAGATTGCGCACCCGGATGTGTTTGAACCGTCTTATGCCTGGAATGCCAGCGAAGCCATTTGCAACAAGCTGGGACTGACCATTAAAAGTATAGATCAGAAGCATGTACCGTGCATTGTGGACCATGACGTATTCAGTGAAACCCTTGGTGCCACCATCAAGGCCGGCAAATGCATTGGCATGTCTGCCGTAGTTACCATTGAAACCGAAGAAGGCATTACAGTGGAAGAGGAAACCATTGGTAAGGTATATGGCCCGGATGACGGAGACCAGTGTGACTGGTGGCTGACGGGCGAACCGAATGTGGAATACCACGTAGTAAAACCGGCTACCGTAGAACACACCTGCGCCACCGTAGTAAACCGTCTGCCGTCTTTAATTAAGGCACCGGCGGGTTATGTAACCTGTGACCAGCTGGAGGAAGTTACCTTCCTGACGGATTCCATGGAAACCTATTGCTGAGGATGAGGAATGGCTGGTTAAATGGCCAGGCAAATGGCTAAGTAATCTGTTAAGCAAATAAAAAGTCCCTGCATGACGGTGAGTCGTGCAGGGGCTTTGTCATATTTATTTCCTGTAGTTACAGATTCAGGTCCAGCAGGTGGCGTAAGTCGTCCATGGAGGTGTGGGAAGAAATATTTTCGGGCGAGGCAGCTGTCTGCTGTTCTGGCACCGGCTGCTGTGCAGTAGCGGTTTGTTGCTGTGCTTGCGGCTGTGGCACCTGATTCTGTGCTTGGCTCTGCTGCTGAAGTGCCTGGAAGCGCTGCATGGAACGGGCAATTCCGGATTTCAGAATGTTCGTGGCGTGTTGAGCCGCTACCGGGTCTTCCTCCTGCAGGCGGTCTATGTGGAGCCGCTTGGCAAGCAGGGTGTTGGCAAATGCAATATTTTCCGGAATACCACTGGACTTCAGGCCCAGAATAATATCTGTTGTAACAATCTGGTCTACCGTAATGCCGGCGTTCGGATTGAATGCAGCAGCGTGTACTGTAGTACCAACAATGGGTTCCGGTTCATGTAACTGTTCCCGTTTCCGGATTTCCTGCTGCTGGGATTCCAATTGGGAAACCAGCTTTTTGCCTTCCCGTTTGTTCCGCTTTTCTTCTTTTCTTTTTCCGGGTTTGGTAATCCATTCCAGGGGAATGGAGAAACAGGGAAGAGAGAAGAGTAACGTCAGGCCCAGGGAAACAGCAAACATAAAAATGCAGCAGTTTTTCAGAGAACTGATGGCAAAGCGGTGGAAAACACCAACATTCATAAGAACCGTGGCAATTGGCAAATGCCAGAAGTAAATTGCCAGGGTTCTGGAACCGGCTGTGGTCAGCGCAAAAATCTTATGCTTTGGAACCAATGCCAGGAAGGCAAACATGGTAACAAAGGTGATAACCAGGGTGACAAGGCGATACACCGGGGCTTCCATAAACAGCCGTAAGCTGTCAGTGTAATGATCCCCGAACAGGACTTTGTAACTATTCTGTCCGGTAAAGAACTTACGGAACCAGTAAACGCCGTGGTCTATGGTTAAGAAGAGCGCTACACCGTAGGCAACCAGCCAAAACGGAGAAATGATTTTCAGCGCTTTGTTGTCCAGAATCTTGTTGATATGCTCTAATTTGGTAGAGTAGCCCAGATAAAAGAACGGGTAAAAGACAGCAATGCGGGACAGTGCAAAGTTACTGCCAATGTTGCTGTCATATCCGGCCAGCAGGGCAAAGACAACGGCAATCAGAAGGACGTTCTTCTTTGGGAAATCCTTAATAAGCCAGGTCAGAATATAAAAGACAAAAAGGACCCATAAAAACCAGCTGACGCCATCCTGCTTCATTAAGTGGAACTTCTTTCCGTGGTCAAACAGGTAAAGACTGAAATTGCGGAAGAAATTCAGGAAAACGCAAAGAACCGGATACGGAATCAGGCGTTTCCAATTCAACTTTTCCTGCTTTACCAGATGCTTGGAAAACAAGCCGGAAATAAACAGGAACGCCGGCATATGAAAGGTGTAAATATAAAGGAATAAACAGCGAACGCCGGCATAAAAGTCACAATAATTGTCGGCCACATGGCCAAGGACTACCAGGAAAATCAGAAGGAATTTTGCGTTATCAAAACGATAGTCCCGTTTTGCAACAGCATTCATACAGTCTGCTCCTTTTTCATACTTTCAATGGTCCTGCGGAACATGGTGGAAAGGTCTGTGGCCGGGGTCCAGCCCAGGGAGACCAGTTTATCCGCATTCAGACGGATAACCATTTGCGGATTGTATCCGAAGGAAGCCAGGTCTTCCGGAATTTCAATGCGGACTGAAATAGGCTTTTCCGGATTCAGTCCGGCAACCAGTTCTGCCATTTCACGGATGGAGCAGGCGGTGTCCGGATTGGTTACATTGTAGGCTTCACCGGTAACGCCATCTTGCAACAGTTTCAGAAGGGCGGTAACGGCGTCTGCCGTGTAACAATAGGTACGAACCGTGGAACCGTCTGTGTGCAGAACAATGTCCTTGCCTTCAATGGCACAGCGGGCAAATTCTGCAAAAACACGGCCGTCATGATATTCTACGCCGGCGCCAAAGGTCTGGGACAGGCGTGCAATGCAAACCGGAACGGAAAACTGACTGGCGTACGCAACGCAAAGGTTTTCTACCATGCGCTTGCCTTCCGAATAACTGCTACGTACGCTAAGCGGATTAATGTATCCGTAGTCATCTTCAGCAATGGTTTCTTTGCTACCATCCGGCGTACCGTAAACTTCCAGGGAAGAAAGGTAAACCATCTTTTTTACCTGCTTTTCCGCAGCAAAGCGAAGCACGCGGTCCGTGCCGTCTATGGCGGTTAAAATGGTTTCTACCGGCTTGTTGACAAAGTCTTTGGAGCTGGTAACAGAAGCGCCGTGGACAAGGTAGTCAACCGGACCGTCATAGGAAAGATCTGCATCCAGATTGCCGACCACATAGGTCAGGCCGTCCTGGTATCCGGCAAAGACTTTGTCGGCTTTTTCCGGATTCCGGAGATAAGCGGCTACCGTAATGTTGGCATCATATAACTGATTGCATTTGACCAGGGTCTTGCAAAGCTGGGAGCCAATCAGACCGGTGGCGCCGGTAATGAAGAAGCAGGAACCATTCAGCTCCGGCCGGTAAATGGCTTCGGCTGCCTGCAGAATATCTTCTTCTAAAATAGGATCTGTTTTCATGATTCTTTTCCTTTGTTCTTGTAGCGATTCAGCCGGTTTCTATTGCCATTGGTAATACCAAATCCAAAGGCCTGCTCATTTTCCTGATATTGCAGCAGAGCCCGGAAAATATAAACGTCTTCCGGCGTGGTAACTTTAATGTTGCCGCGGTTGCCTTCTACCATGTGAACCGGAATGCCAAGGGAGACGCAGATGGTGCAGTTGTCTACCATGTTTTCATATCCGGTTGGTGTGGCACGGATTTTGTCATGCGCGGCAATAATATCCTTCAGGATGAAGGTCTGCGGTGCCTGACCGGAATAGGTTTCCTTCCGGAACGGAACAGAGTCTACGTGGCTGCCGTTCTTGGAAATCAGGATGGTTTCAAAGCAGGGAGTGGTGGTAATGGCGTTACCCTTTTCCAAACAGGTTTCAATGTTACGGGTAATAACGTCATAGGAAATGAACGGACGAACGCCGTCACTTAACAGAACAACGGAGTCTTCCGGGTTTTCTTCTGCGCCCTTAATCAGGCAGTTGTAAATGGAATCCTGTGCGGTGGCACCGCCCGGAATAACAGCGGCAACCTTGGACAGGTGATACTCTTCCACCAGGGACTGCACATACGGAATGTAGTCTTCCAGGGTGGAAATATAAATTTTGTCAATTAAGTGGTGGTATTCAAACTGCTGCACGGAGTGCACCAGAATGGGTTTCCCGTTAATTTCCAAAAACTGCTTTGGAATACCGGCACCCATGCGGACGCCGGATCCGCCGGCAAAAATCATTGCGATATTCATACAGAACCTCCTACGGAGTTAAAATCCATTTCTAATAAACGTTTATTTTCTGCTGCTTTTGCGTCCAGTGCCTGTTGGAATTCCTCCGGCAACGGACCGACAATCAGCCAGTCAATGACACGGTCAGATGCACCGGGATCTGTGTGGTCAAAGTGGACGTCTACGTATTCTTTGACCTTTTCTTCTTCAAAGTCCTTGGTTTCCAACGCTTCCATTAATTCCGGGAAGGTATGGCAGATTTTGCCGGGTGCAGAGCTTTCATAGTCCCGGTGGAAGCCTCTGGAAAAGGCATATTGTACTTCGTCAAAAGCAAAGAACAACATGGGCTTCAGATTCAGGGAGTACTCAAAGATGTTGGAGGAGTAGTCGGTAATTAAAAGGTCGGTAATATAAAACAGGTCATTGATGTTGGGGTAAGTGTTCACATCCAGGAAGCGGTCTTTCTGCTCTTCCTTTAAAGGCACCGGATCTGCAACCCACGGGTGCATCTTGAAGAGCACCACATATTCGTCTGCGCAGAAGTCATACAGGCGGTCAAAGTCAATCAGTTCATACGGATAATGGGCATCTTTATGATTCCGTCCACGATAGGTGGGCGCAAACAGGATGACCTTTTTGCCGTTAATGATTGGATATTGCTGCCGCAGTTCGGTTACTTTCTGCTTGCGGTGTTCCGGATCCAGGTATTCATCCATACGCGGCATGCCGGTCGGCAGTACCTGTTCAGTGTTAATGCCCCAGACTTCGGAGAAGAAGTGGGCAATGCGGCGGCTTCCGGCAATGCCATAGGTGTACTGCCGGTGGGCGCCTACCGGCGCCGGGCTGGATATATGCCCCCAGCGGCTGTACCCGGAAGACTTGAATCCAGCCCCGGCATGCCAGATCTGGATAAGCTTGGTGTCCTTGGTTAACTTCAGCCAGTCCATCATAGGAGCGTGGTCATCTACAATGATGACATCTGCAATGCCCATTTTATGGAAGACCTGTAACCAGCTTTTCATGCCATATCCGGGATGCTCTACAATGGAGCGTCCGCTGAAGAGAATATTCCATTGGTCTTCCATGCCACGCTCTTTCATGCGGTTGGCAACGGCCATCATGTTGGTGCCAATGGTTTCATTTTGTTCAGATAAAAACAGAATATTCTGCTTCCGCTTTGGATTCAGTTTCTTCTTTGCTTTTTCTACGGAATGGCAGAAACGGTAAAAATCTTTCAGAACGGATTTTTTTAAGCGGTCAATTTTGCGCTGTTCCCGTTTGATTGGTTTTGGAACCTTTGGCGCCAACGGATTCGGATTTAGAACCGGGATGCCGGTTCTGCTCATTTCCTGGGCCGTAATAACCGGTACTAAATCCTCTACATCCTCGGCTACGGAAAAGTCAACGCTGTAGCCTTTGTTTTTCTGATGGTGTAAGAAGGTACGGGATTTATCTGCCAGCAGGGGCACTAAGTCCATGCTGAGTTCCGGCTTGCAAAGGATGTTGTTGCCCTGGCAAATGTAAACGGTATAAGATCCGGTTGGCAGGCACATAACATAGCCCGGATTGGAAACGTTAATGGAAAGGCGGTAGGTGCCGCCACCCAGATCTTCCGACGCAAATTTTGCGTTGGCTTTTCCGTAAGTGGTTACCAGATAAAAGTCCAGCGGCTCCTCTGCCTGAAAGTTTGTATGATAGGAAACCTGTACCGTCATGTGGCAGATGATCCGCTCCCACTGAATATCAGTAATTTGTGCGGAAATCTGCTTCTGCTCCAACAGGTTTTCCATAAGAATTGTAGTGTTTTCCATAGGAGAACAAAACCTCCCTGTTTACTTAAAAATACTTCTTTCAATATACCATATGTAGCATGGTAAAACCAGTTCTCTTACCCTATATTCGATTTAATGTTACAAAACTTTGACAAAGTTTTCGGGATCTCAAAAATCCTATTACAAAATCCCTTTGCAATGGTTTGTGTAATTTTTAGGCTGTGTGCTATAATGAGTTCCGTTAAGAAAGGGGGAGGACCCATGAAACGAAACCTTCTGATTATTGCTTTGGCATTTGCTTTGCTGTTTTCCTTTGCAGCCTGCAGCTGCAGCAAGAATAAAAGCTCGGATACCAAAGGCGTAACAGAAAAAGGTACCATTGACAGTACAGACGACGTAATTGCTCAGCAGGAGTCCCTGGAAGACGGGGAAGTCAAGCTGGTAAAGGATAAAGACAAGCTCTGCTACGTTTCTGACACCGCAACCATGGTTTACTACTATGAAGGAAGCAAGATTACGGGTTACGAAATGTATGTAGATTACGGCAGCGAAGAAGCCGCCGGTTATGCCGTTCAGGGCCTGGAAGAAAGCAACCAGGCCGGAGACGACTCCTTAGGCATTGACTCCATTACCCAGGATGGCACCTATGTCATCATTAAATATGATAAGTCCCAGTACGAAGGCCTGACCGTTGATGACGTGAAGGAACAGTATGCTGACTTTAAAAATTTAGCAACCCCGACAGAATCCAAATAAGGAGGTCTTTTCATGAAAAAGGGGATTAAAATCTGTATTGGACTGGTAGGCCTTGCCCTGATTGCCTGCGGTATTATTTGTGTTATTTCTCCGCTGACAGCCATGTCTACGGTTTCTACCATTATTGGTATTATTTTATTGATTTCAGCAGCGGGCTCTGCGCTTATTTTCTTTGTCAGCGGAAAGTTCTTAATTCATTCCTGGCTGGCTTTGGTAAACGCTTTTATGGATGCGGTAGCAGGTATCCTGTTCTGCTGTTATTCAGACAGCTTTGGCCCGGTTCTTGCCGTTATCCTTGGCATTATGATCCTGATGGTAGCCGTTATCGTTATTCCGGTTATTCCCATTACCAAGAAAATGTTCTCGGAAACGGAAAAGGATAAGGTTTGGCTCTGGCCTTTAGGAATTGACATTCTACTGTTCATTGTTGGCATTTGTGCCGTTAAGAACGCAGGCACCTTCGGTGTTGCCCTGATTACCGTTCCGGTTGGCATTATCCTGCTTGCCATTGGTGCCGGATACATTGCCATTGCCGTAAACCTTCTGAAGAATGGCAACCAGTCTGCATTCCTGAAGGGTTCTGTTGAAAATGACGACACCGTCATTGATGTAGATTACACGGACGTAGACTAAGAACCAAAACGAAGAATACGCTTGAAGAATACACTTAGAAAGACAGATTGCAATGAAATACGTTTATAATTGCCAGGGAACCTGTTCCCAACAGATACGCTTTAATATGCATGACAACGTAGTTTCGGATGTAGAGTTTATCGGGGGTTGCCCCGGCAACACCAAGGCAGTAGCTGCGTTATGCAATGGCCGCACAGTGGAAGAAATTTCTTCCCTTCTTGGCGGTATTACCTGTGGACCTAAGTCCACCTCCTGCGGAGATCAGCTTGCAGAAGCTGTACGGCAGGCGTATGACGAAGACTTTGACTCTGAAGACGAATAACAGGTTCCAAACAAAGAAAAATAAAAGACAAGAAAAAACAAAAGGCCCGGTGCAGAACCATTCTGCACCGGGCTTTTCCGTTCAGCCTATTTACTTTGCACTTTTCTACCGCTATTGCGGAAGATGCGGTCTTCATACTTCAGCAGGACTTTGTAAAGGAAGAGTCCTCCGAAGGTGGCAACCACTAACTCGCCGAGGGCAACGAAAAGGAAGGAATAACCAAAGCCGACGAAGCGGGTTCCCTCCGGCAGGAAAATGGCAATTTCCAGGCCGACAATCAGTCCATTGGACAGGGTCGGCATCAGGGAGGAAAGCACCGGCAACCCTTTGAACTTCACGTTCCGAAGGAAGTAAGTTGCCAGGGATGCAATCAGCGTGGCACCGGTACCGAAAACCCAGTCTGCCCAGCCCATGGGGCTTAAGAAGTTGGACAACAGGCACCCGACAACCAGGCCGGGGACGGCGGCTGGCGTGAATACCGGCAGGATGCAGAGGACTTCCGAAAGGCGGAACTGCACCTGGCCGTAAGCAAGGCCAACCGAGTTGCTGACAAGGGTCAGGACAAAGTAGAGTGCGGCAATGATGCCGGCTTCCGTTAAATAGTAAATATTCTGTTTGTTTTGTTTCATTTTTCTAACTCCGTAGTTTTATTTTGTGTCAGGATGGTCACGAACTGACAATTTTTTTAGACCACGCTGTAAAGCAGGTCTGTGTAGGTCGGCAACGGCCAGCGGTCTTTGGCAGTTAAGAGCTCCAGCTGGTCGGCGGTTTCTCTTAACTGGTTCATGCTGGTCAGAACCGTATCCTTGTAGAAGTCTGCCTTCTCCTGGGTGCCCTGGATGCTGTCTGCTTTTTCCAGTACGTCGGCCAAAGCGCGCGTCTGCTGCAGCAGGCTGTCAGACAGGCAGGACAGGTCTCGCAGAAGCTTGGTTTCCGAGGCCATTGGCAAGTTGGCACCAATGGACTGCTTTACCTGAATGTTCTGGGCAAGTTCCGTTGTGTACCGAACCACGGCCGGATAAATGGCTTTCTTGGCCATGTTATTCATGGTGGCAGCTTCAATGTGCAGGGTCTGGCAGTAGTTCTCCATGGAGATTTCATACCGGGATTCCAGTTCCGCACGGGTGTAGATTTTGTGGTGCTCAAAGAGGGCCACGTTCTTGTCATCCAGGTAGGCGGGGAAGGCGTCTGCGCAGGTAGGAAGATTGGTTAATCCTCTGCGAGCTGCTTCTTCTTTCCATTCCTGGGAGTAACTGTTGCCATTGAAGATAATCCGGTTGTGCTCTACAAAGGCATCATGGGCAATGGCATACACTTCCTGTTCTACGTTTTCTACCCTTTCCAGACGCTCTGCAAATTCGGAGAATTCCTCTGCCATAATGGCATTCAGGATGGTGTTCGGGCCGGCCAAAGAGGCGGAAGAACCCACCATGCGGAATTCAAATTTGCCGCCGGTGTAGGCAAACGGGGAAGTACGGTTCCGGTCAGAGTCATCCTTGTTGAAACGCGGAATGACTTTAACGCCGGACTTCATTACCTTGCGCTCATTCTTAATGAATTCGTGTTCATTTTCCAGGGCGTCCTCCAGATTGGCAAACTCATTGCCAAGGAAGATGGAAAGAATGGCGGGCGGTGCTTCGTCTCCACCCAGACGGAGGTCATTGCCCGGAGAGGCAACACAGACACGAAGCAGATCCTGATATTCATCCACGCCCTTCACAACGGCGGCAAGGGACAGTAAGAACAGGGGGTTATGCATCGGGTCTTTGCCCGGCTTGAACAGGTTAATGCCGGTGTCCGTGGTCAGGGACCAGTTGTTGTGCTTGCCGGATCCGTTGACGCCGGCAAACGGCTTTTCGTGGATCAGGCAAGCCAGGTTGTTGTGGATGGCCACGGACTTCATGGTCTCCATCATTAACTGGTTCTGGTCTACGGCCGCATTCACTTCGGTGTAAACCGGGGCCAGTTCATGCTGCGCCGGAGCAACTTCGTTGTGCTCCGTCTTCGCAAAGATGCCCAGCTTCCAAAGCTCTACGTCCAGGTCAGACATGAATTTTTTTACGGTTGGCTTAATGGTGCCGAAGTAATGGTCTTCCATTTCCTGGCCCCGGCTTGGCTTGGCACCGAAGAGGGTGCGGCCGCAGAGCTTTAAGTCTTCCCGTTTGTTATATAAATCCCGGTCTACCAGGAAGTATTCCTGTTCTCCGCCAACGCTTGGAACAACGTGCTTGGCACCGGATTCATTTCCCAGCAGGTTGATGATTTTCATGGCCTGCTTGTCTACTGCCTGAATGGAACGCAGAAGCGGGGTTTTCTTATCCAGAACTTCTCCGCCGTAAGAGCAGAAGATGGAGGGAATGCAAAGAGTGTTATCTTTGATAAAAGCATAGGAGGTTGGGTCCCAGGCTGTATAACCTCTGGCTTCAAACGTAGAGCGGATACCACCATTCGGGAAAGAGGAAGCGTCCGGCTCCGAACGGATCAGTTCTTTTCCGGAAAAGTCCATGACAACGTTGCAGGAATCTACCGGACATAAGAAGCTGTCATGTTTTTCTGCGGTCAGACCTGTCATTGGCTGGAACCAGTGTGTAAAGTGCGTGGCACCCTTTTCAATTGCCCAGTCCTTCATGGCAGATGCTACGGTGTCGGCAACGTCTAAAGACAGTGGCTGTTTCTGGTCAACACAGTTATGAATTTCGTCATACACCTTTTGGGGAAGGCGGGCTTTCATAACATCGTCATTGAATACCAGAGAGCCGAACAGTTCCGGCACATTTGTTATTCCCATGGGAAGCCTCCTTTAAGGATTTTTTAGGATCCGTAGTAATAATAAGGTATAGATTCAGGCCGGTTCAGAGCCTAAATACGCGACTATTTTAGCCCAACGGTTCTGGAAACGTCAACGGCCCTTTGTCAAGGCTTTCCGTGAAATTGTCTTTTTTGTGAGTTTCACAAAATGCCAGGGTTAAAATCTTGATTGCTTTGTGCAAATGGGTTAGAATGAAGTCAGGAAATAAGCCTTCGGGTATTTTATTTATTGGAGGAACACAATATGGTTTATCTTATTATTGGTCACAAAGGCTCCGGCAAGACCACTCATTTAATAGAGGAAGTAAAGCAGGCAGTAGACGCCTCTCTGGGCAACGTTATTTGCGTGGAAAAAGGCACTAAGCTGACCTACAATATTGACTCCAGAGTTCGTCTTGTAGCAGCTGATGACTATGCAGTTTCCGGTTATGATGCTTACTATGGCTTCCTTGCCGGAATGTGCGCTTCCAACAGTGACATCACAGACATCTTCGGAGATGGTACCCTGAAAATCGGCGGTACGGATTTTGCCCAGCTGGCTTCCTTCCTGGACAAAATCAAGAACCTTGGAGATGCCACAGACACCAAATTCACCTTTACCATTTCTGCAGATGAAGCAGAGCTGCCGAAGGAGATTTTTGATCTTTGTGAAGTTCTGTAACAGGACGGTTCGTTCAAGTGCGTTCGGCCCCGAAAAGAAGCCTCTTTTCGGGGCCGTTTTTTGTTGACAAAGCAGGGTGGGGTTTGTATAATATAGTCCGCGTGTCGCCGTACAGGCTTGACAATGGAAGGTGATTGACATGTTTGAACTGCAACTGGAACCTCTGTTCCTCAATGAGGGTCTCACGCTGGACGTTGATCATGAAGTAACTTGCACCGAAGTTGACGAATTCGGTAAACTTCTGTTTCCACATCCGTTCAAAGTGACCGGTCAGTTTCGCAATGAAGCCTCTGTTGTTTCCCTGGACGCTACCATCAACGCAAACCTTTACACTGTTTGTGACAGATGTGCCACAGAAGTGGTCCTTCCGCTTTCCGTTCCTATGGAGCATACCTTTGTAACAGAGCTCAACGGAGAGGACAGGGACGAACGCTTTGTGCTGGTCCCGGATCAGATTCTGGATTTGGACCGCCTGGCAACGGAAGATCTTCTGTTGAATTTACCAACAAAGATTCTCTGTAAAGAAGATTGTAAAGGAATTTGTCCCCAGTGCGGCAAGAACCTGAATGAAGGTCCCTGCCAGTGCCAAAAGGAAATAGATCCGCGCTTTGCAGATCTGCTGTCTTTACTGGAGGACAGGAAATAAATCTTGTATTTTAAGTGGGAGGGTAAATCAAAATGGCAGTACCAGCAAGAAGAGTTTCTAAAGCAAGACGTGACAAAAGACGTTCTAATGTTTGGAAAATGAATGCACCGGAACTTGTTAAGTGCCCGCAGTGTGGCGAATACAAGAGACCACACAGAGTATGCCTTGCATGCGGTTACTACAACGGCAAAAAAGTCATTGATGTTGACTAAGCAACTGGCAAAGCATCTTAAGATTGCAGTATGACAGGTAGAGGTGGAGAAGGAAATCCTTCCCCACCTTAATTTTTCTTTTTATAATTAGGTTAAGAATAACAATGCAGGAGGTGGAAGCATGTCAAAACCGGTTGTAGCCATTGTCGGCCGTCCGAATGTGGGCAAATCCACATTGTTTAATAAATTAATCGGCGAACGGCTTTCCATTGTAGATGACACGCCCGGTGTTACCCGGGACCGGATCTACGGGGACTGTGAATGGCTTGGACGAAAAATGCTTCTGGTGGACACCGGCGGTATAGAGCCGTATTCGGATGATATCATCCTGACGCAGATGCGGCGGCAGGCCGAACTGGCTGTGGAAACGGCAGATGTCATTGTTCTGGTAACGGACATCCGGGACGGTGTGGTGGCCACGGATATGGAAGTTGCTTCCATGATGCAAAAATCCGGCAAGCCGATTGTCCTGGCAGTAAATAAGTGTGACAGCATCGGGGAAATTCCGGCTGATTTTTATGAGTTTTACAACTTAGGCCTGGGAGACCCCATTGCCATTTCTTCTGTTCACGGCCGCGGTACCGGAGACCTTCTGGATACCGTGCTGTCCTATCTTCCGAAGGAAGACGGGGAAGAAGAGGACGACAGCAAAATTACGGTTGCTGTTATCGGAAAACCGAATGTTGGGAAAAGCTCTTTAATTAACGCCATTTGTGGCGAGGAACGCACCATTGTTTCCAACGTGGCCGGCACCACCCGGGATGCCACAGATACCTTGGTATCCAATGAATACGGAGACTTCCTCTTCATTGACACGGCCGGCATCCGCCGCAAGTCCAAGGTGGACAACGCCATTGAAAAGTACAGTGTTATCCGGGCCCGCATGGCGGTAGAGCGTGCCAACGTCTGTGTCATCATGATTGACGCATTGGAAGGCTTTACGGAACAGGACAGCAAAATTGCCGGCATGGCCCATGACATGGGCAAGGCCTGCATTATCTGTGTTAATAAATGGGACGCCTATGAAAAGAATGACAAGTCCATGCAGGAATATACCACTAAACTACAGCATGACTTTTCCTTCATGTCCTATGCGCCGTTCCTGTTTATTTCTGCCAAAACCGGTCAGCGGTTGAATAAACTGTTCCCACTGATTGTAAAGGTAGACAACCAGAACGCCATGCGGATCAGCACCGGCAAGCTGAACGAAGTGCTGGCGGATGCCACCGCCCGCGTGCAGCCGCCGACAGACCGCGGCCGCCGCTTAAAGATTTTCTATATGACGCAGGCGTCTACACGCCCGCCAACCTTTGTCTGCTTTGTGAACCGTAAGGATTTGTTCCATTACAGTTACCAGCGGTATATAGAAAATCAGATTCGCGCGGTCTTTGGTCTGGAAGGCACGCCCGTCCGCCTGATTATTCGTGAACGGGAACGTGAAAAGACAAAATAAAAGAGCATAGCCGGGAGGCGTGAGCATGAATATTACGGTATATTGCGGAGCAAATCCGGGCACCAGTCCGCAGTTTGCGGAAGGCGCAACGGCGCTTGGTACCTGGATTGCCGAAAGTGGAAATACATTGGTATACGGCGGCGGGTGTAACGGCCTGATGGGCGTTGTGGCAGACGCCTGCCTGGATCATGGCGGGAAGGTCATCGGCGTCATCCCCGATTTTCTGGTGGATATGGAACAGATGCATCCCGGTACCACAGAAATGATCCGCGTTAAAACCATGTCGGAACGGCGGAACCTGATGATTGAACGGGGAGATGCCTTTGTTGCCCTTCCCGGCGGTGTAGGTACTCTGGAAGAAATTTCCGAAATTATTTCCCATGTGCATCTGCACCTGATTCAGGGCTCTTGCATCCTTTATAACCAGAATCATTACTATGATCCCATGAAGGCCATGCTGGAAAATATGACCGCCTGCGGCTTCTATCCACAGGCCGATTTCCAGTCCATCTGCTTTGCCGAAAATATTGCGGAAATAGAGGCCGAACTTTGTAAGAAGTTCTAACGGTAAATTCGTTGACGCACTTACCCTGTATGAAGTATAATCTCTGCAGAAAAAAACAATATGTGGAGCAGGATATCATGACTTTTTCCAAAGCAGAACTGTTAACGCAGGCAAAGGCAATTAATAAAGCAGGATTTGACCTTGGTGGATCTCGTGTTTCCAAAATGAAACAGGTATTTTTATTTCCCGGTTTCTTTGACGTGCATGTGCATTTCAGAGAGCCGGGTTTTTCTTATAAAGAAACCATTTTCAGCGGAAGCCGGGCGGCGGCCCACGGAGGATATACCGGGGTCTGCACCATGCCGAACCTGAATCCGGTGCCGGATTCCGTGGAACACCTAAAAGTGGAACAGGACATCATTCAGAAGGATGCCTGCATTTCCGTGTTGCCCTACGCCTCCATTACCGTAGGGGAAAAGGGCAAGGAACTGGTTGACGTAAACGCACTGGCACCGCACTGCTTTGCCTTCTCGGATGACGGCGTCGGCATTCAGGATGAAGGCATGATGCGACAGGCCATGGAGCAGATCAAAGACTCCGGCAAAATCCTGGCGGCCCACTGTGAAGTCAATGAACTGTTGCACGGCGGTTACATTCATGACGGAGACTATGCCCGTGCCCATGGCCACCGGGGCATCTGTTCCGCCAGCGAATGGAAAGAAATTGAACGGGATGTAGCCCTTTCGGCGCAGACCGGCTGTCCTTATCACGTCTGCCATGTATCAACCAAGGAAAGCCTGGAAATTATCCGGAACGCTAAATCGCAAGGGGTCAACGTTACCTGCGAAACCGGCCCCCATTACCTGGTTATGGACGACAGCATGCTGCAGGAAGAAGGCCGCTTCAAAATGAATCCTCCCATCCGTGGGAAAGAGGACTACCAGGCGCTACTGGAGGCCATTCAGGACGGCACTATTGACATGATTGCCACGGACCACGCCCCGCACTCGGCAGAAGAAAAAAGCCGCGGGTTGGAAAAAAGTCCGTTTGGGATTGTGGGCCTGGAAACTGCCTTCCCACTGTTGTACACGCACCTGGTTAAGCCGGGGGTTATCACCTTGGAAAAGCTGATTGACTTAATGGCGCTTGCCCCTCGTCGGCGATTCAGCATTCCGCTTTCGGAAGACGACTTCTGCGTTTATGACTTGTCGGAAGAATATGCCATTGACCCAGAGCAGTTTTTAAGTCAGGGAAAGGCTACCCCGTTTACCGGTTGGAAGGTTTACGGAAAATGCCTGCTGACGGTGCACGACGGAGAAGTAGTTTGGCAGGATCCGTCAGTTACACTGACGGACTAAGAAAGGAGCTCCCATGAAACAGGGAATGTACCGCATTGCGGAAAATAAAGCACTGACGGACAGTGTCTGGTTTATGGCACTGGAAGGGGATACTTCTGCCTGCACGGCAACCGGTCAGTTTATCAATTTGAAATTAGACGGGCTGTATTTACGGCGGCCCATTTCAGTTTACAATTGGACGGAAAACCAGATTCAGATTATTTATAAAGTAGTTGGCAAAGGCACGGAGCAGATGAGTCACCTGCCGGTAGGCGCCACACTGGATGTCTTAACTGGACTTGGCAACGGCTACCGCACGGAGGTCAGCGGAGACCGGCCGGTGCTGATTGGCGGCGGGGTCGGTATTCCACCGCTGTATGCACTGTGCAAGCAGTTACTGAAAGAGGGAAAACAACCAAGTGTTATTCTTGGCTTTAATACCAAACAGGAAGTGTTCTGCAAGGAAGCCTTTGAAGACCTGCTGGAAGGAACCGGCGGCAAAGTATATGTTGCGCTGGTAGACGGCGGGGAAGAACCGGGTTACTATCCCGGCTTTGTTACGGATGTACTCAGCACGCTGGACTACACTTACTTTTACACCTGCGGTCCTATGCCAATGTTCCGGGCCATTGAAGGCTGCGCCAAAACCAGTGGCCAGTTCAGCTTTGAAGAACGCATGGGCTGTGGCTTTGGCGCCTGCATGGGCTGTACCTGTAAAACCAAATACGGAAACAAGCGGATCTGTAAGGACGGACCGGTATTAGAACGGGAGGAGATTATATGGTAGACCTGAGCGTTACACTGTCCGGCGTACAGCTGGACAACCCGGTCATCCCGGCCAGCGGTACCTTTGGCTTTGGTTATGAATTTGCCGAAGTGTATGACCTGGATATCCTGGGCAGCATTGCCTTAAAGGGCACCACTAAGGATCCCCGCTTTGGGAATCCGACCCCGCGCATTGCCGAATGCACGGCCGGCCTGATTAACTCCGTCGGTTTGCAAAACCCCGGTGTAAAGCAGGTCATTGCGGAAGAGCTTCCAAAACTGAAGCAGTGCTTCCATAAACCGGCTATTGCCAATGTGTCCGGCTTTGCAATAGATGACTACGCTTACACCTGCGAAAAGTTAGATAAAGAAGAGCAGATTGGACTGCTGGAGGTCAACATCAGCTGTCCCAATGTCCATAACGGCGGCATGAGCTTCGGTACCAATCCGGACAGTGCCTATGAAGTTACCAAAGCTGTAAAGGCAGTTACCTCTAAGCCGGTTTATGTTAAGCTGACCCCCAATGTAACGGACATTGTGCCAATTGCCAAAGCCTGTGAAGAAGCGGGAGCAGACGGCATCAGCATGATTAACACGGTTATGGGCATGCGGATTGACCCGAAAACCCGGAAACCGGTTATCTTCAATAAAATGGGCGGCTTTTCCGGCCCGGCCATTCTGCCTATTGCCATTCGCATGGTTTATCAGGTGTATGAAGCTGTTTCCATTCCCATCATCGGCCAGGGCGGTGTCTCGTCGGCAGAAGATGTGCTGGAAATGATGCTGGCGGGTGCCACCGCCGTAGAGGTTGGAGCTGCCAATCTGGTAGAACCGACCGCTTGTAAACAAATTATAGAAAACCTTCCCGCCGTCATGCAGAAATACGGCATGACCAGTCTGAAGGAAATCATAGGAGGAGCACACAATGGGTAAAGACGTTATTATTGCCTGTGACTTTGCAGGAAAAGAACAGGTCATGGACTTCCTTGACCGCTTCGGAGACGAACGTCCGTTTGTCAAGATTGGCATGGAGCTGTACTACGCTGCCGGTCCTGATATGGTACGGGAATTAAAAGAAAGAGGTCATAAGGTATTTTTAGACTTAAAGCTGCATGATATTCCCAACACCGTAAAGAAATCCATGCGTGTACTGTCCACCTTAGGCGCAGACATTGTCAATGTCCATGCTTCCGGCACCTGTGCCATGATGGAAGCTGCCGTAGAAGGCGTAACTCGCCCGGATGGCAGCCGCCCTCTGGTCATTGCCGTAACACAGCTGACTTCCACCAGCGAAGAACGCATGCAGCAGGAACTGCTGATTGGCGCTTCCCTTCTGGAAACCGTACTGACTTATGCAGAAAATGCCAAAAAATCCGGCCTGGATGGCGTGGTTTGCTCGCCGCTGGAAGCCGGTGCCATACATGAACGCTGCGGATCTGATTTCTTAACCGTTACGCCGGGCATCCGCTTTGCCGACGGAGACATCGGTGACCAGGTCCGCGTAACCACGCCGGAAAAGGCCAAGGAAATCGGCTCTGACTACATTGTAGTCGGCCGTCCCATTACCGAAGCCGCCGATCCGGTGGCGGCATGGAAACGCTGCGTTGCAGAATTTACAGACTAATAGGAGGACTTTCCCATGCAGAAACAGATTGCCAAAGATTTATTATCCATTCAGGCCGTATTCCTTCGGCCGGAAGAACCGTTTACCTGGGCCAGTGGTATCCACAGCCCTATTTATTGTGACAACCGTCTGGTCCTTTCTGACCATAAGGTGCGCACGGACGTGGAAAACGGCCTGATGCAGCTGGTTAAGGAAGAGTATCCGGACGTAGAAGTTTTAATGGGTACCTCCACCGCAGGCATTGCCCATGCCGCCATTGTGGCGCAGATGATGGAACTGCCAATGGGTTATGTTCGCGGCGGCAACAAGGACCATGGCCGTCAGAACCGCATTGAAGGTAAGCTGAGTGCCGGACAGAAGGTAGTTGTAGTAGAAGACCTGATTTCCACCGGTGGCTCTGTTATTGAAGTAGTAGACGCCCTGCGCGAAGCCGGTGCAGAAGTACTTGGTATTGTCAGCATCTTTACCTATGGTATGCAAAAGTCCGTAGACCGTCTTGCTGCCGCCAACGTAAAGAATGTCAGCCTGACCAACCTGGACACCGTTCTGGAAGCAGCCGTAGAAGAAGGCTACATTAAGCCGGAATGGGAACCGAAAATTAAAGCCTTCCGGGACAATCCGTCTGACGAAAGCTGGATTCACTAATAACAAACCCAAAAAAGGAGCACAAAATGAAGAAAGATCTGCTTGATATCCGGGACTTAACCCCGGAAGAAATTGGAGAACTGATTCAGACGGCCAAAGACATTGCCGACCATCCGGAAAAGTACGCCGAAACGTGCAAAGGCAAGAAAATTGCCACCCTGTTTTATGAACCATCTACACGGACCCGTCTCAGCTTTGAATCTGCCATGATTGAACTGGGTGGCCAGGCCATCGGATTTTCCGATGCCACCAGCAGCTCGGTTTCCAAGGGTGAAAGCGTAGCTGACACGGCTCGGGTAGTAGAATGCTTTGCGGACATTATTGCCATGCGGCATCCTAAGGAAGGCGCTCCTTATGTGGCAGCAACCAATGTAACCATTCCGGTTATTAATGCCGGAGACGGCGGACATAACCATCCTACCCAGACCCTGACTGACCTGCTGACCATTTCCAGGGAAAAGGGTCATCTGGACAATCTGGTTATCGGCTGCTGCGGAGACCTGAAATTCGGCCGTACCGTACACAGCTTAATCAGCGCCATGTCCCGTTACGAAGGCGTCCGCTTTGTCCTGATTTCCCCGGAAGAACTGAAAATTCCGGAAAACGTCAGAACGGAAATTCTGGACCGGAACCACATTCCTTATGTAGAAACCAATTCTTTGGAAGAGGCCATGCCGGAACTGGATGTTCTTTACATGACCCGCGTGCAGAAAGAACGGTTCTTTAATGAAGCGGACTATATCCGCCTGAAAGACACCTATATCCTGACCACGGATAAACTGCAGTCCGCCAAGAGCGATATGGCAATCCTGCATCCGTTGCCAAGGGTCAACGAAATTTCCACGGAAATTGACAAGGACCCGCGGGCCAAGTACTTTGACCAGGTACGAAACGGAAAATACATTCGCATGGCGTTAATTATGAAACTTCTGGGGGTAGAAGCATGATTATTGGCAGCATTGTAAACGGCCTGGTAATTGACCACATTCCGGCCGGAAAGGGCATGGCCCTGTATCATTACATGAAGCTGGATGAAATTACCAGTGAAGTGGCCATTATTAAGAATGCTACATCGCACAAGATGGGAAAAAAGGACATCATCAAAATTAATGAGGTCATTGATGTAGACTATGACATTCTGGGCTACATTGATTCCAACATTACCGTCAACATCATTGAAGACGGGGTCCGCACTACCAAACTGCACCCGGTATTGCCGGAGACCATCACCAACGTTATCAAGTGTAAAAACCCGCGCTGCATTACTTCCATAGAGCAGGATCTGCCGCATATTTTCAAGCTGACGGACCGGGAAAAGGGAGTCTACCGCTGCGTTTACTGCGAAGCACGGGCCAAAGAACCGCATTCTTTCAAAATTAAATAGGGTGCTTTAGAAAAGCATCCTAAAAAGAGGATAAAAGAGTCAGTTTTTTTCTGCACATAGACGAAAAATAACAGAATGAAAGTCCCTTGGTGACATTCTTTTTTCCTTTTGTTATACTAGGTACCGAATTGAACAGGCATCCCTGTAACTGACGGATGAAAGCAGCGTATACTGCGGAGGAGCAAGGATGTTGTTTATTGCCGACCGTCTGGGCGCATCTGATTCTGACACGGAATTAGGTGCGCCCTTTTGTCATTTGTAAGATTTTTTGTTCAGATTTTTCAGCAGCGCAAAACGCTGCAAGGAGGAGTTCCTAATGAAAAAAGTAGGCTTAATTATGGGAAGCGATTCCGACCTTCCGATTGTCAGAAAAGCCATGGATCTTTTAACGGAGCTGGATATTCCGTTTGAAGCCCATATTTATTCTGCCCACCGGACGCCGGAGGAAGCCGCCGGATTTGCAAAGGAAGCCAGGGAAAACGGCTTCGGCGTGCTGATTGCCGCCGCAGGCATGGCAGCGCATCTGGCAGGCGCCATTGCCGCCAACACCACCCTTCCGGTTATCGGAATTCCCTGTAAATCCGCTGCGTTTGACGGCATGGACGCCCTGTTGTCTACCGTCATGATGCCATCCGGAATCCCGGTGGCAACGGTTGCGGTAGACGGTTCCAAGAACGCTGCCCTGCTGGCGGCGGAAATCCTTGCAGTAGAAGACGCAGATCTTGCGGAAAAGCTGCTGGAAAGAAGAAAGGCGGATGCAGCAGCCGCCCTGGCCAAAGATGCCAAACTTGTTGCAGAATACAGCCAGAAATGATTCCGCACAGTTCGGAATCGTTTTATATTTAAGGAGGACTTTATCATGGAAAAGAAAGAAATGCTTTATGAAGGAAAGGCCAAGAAAGTTTTTGCTACCGATGATCCGGAAGTACTTTTGGTCAGCTATAAAGATGACGCCACTGCATTTAACGGCCTGAAGAAGGGCACCATTTCCGGCAAGGGCGCTATTAACAACCGCGTAACCAACTACATGATGCAGATTCTGGAAAAGGAAGGCGTTCCGACCCACTTTGTAGAAGAGCTTTCCGACAGAGATACCCTGGTAAAGAAGGTTACCATTGTTCCTCTGGAAGTCATTATCCGTAACATTTCTGCCGGTTCCTTTGCCAAACGCTTCGGTGTGGAAGAAGGCATTGTTTTTGACGAACCGACCATTGAATTTTCCTATAAAAACGACGATCTTGGAGACCCGCTGATCAACGACTACCATGTGATTGCTCTGAAGCTGGCCACTAAGGAAGAAATTGAAACCATTAAGACGCTTGCCTTCAAGGTTAATTCCGTTATGAAGGACTACTTCAAGAAGATCAACGTAGATCTGGTTGACTTCAAACTGGAATTCGGTAAGACCTCCGACGGCACCATTGTTCTGGCAGACGAAATTTCTCCGGACACCTGCCGCTTCTGGGACAGCCGCACCCATGAAAAACTGGATAAGGACCGTTTCCGCAGAGACCTGGGCAACGTAGAAGATGCCTATCAGGAAATGATGAAACGGATTTTAGGCGAGTAAGCTCTTTACCGCTTTTGGATGAATCTTAATTTTGGAGTTAGCCTATGTCTAATTTAAGAGAAGAATGCGGTGTATTCGGCGTCTATTCCCCAACCAGCAGGGACGTGGCCAGAGATGTTTACTATGGCCTGTTTGCCCTGCAGCACCGGGGACAGGAGTCCTGCGGTATTACCGTAAATGACGATGGCCTGTTTAACACTTACAAGGATATTGGCCTGGTCAGCGAAGTGCTGACCCAGGACCGGATTGAAGCCCTTGGAGAAGGCACCATGGCCATTGGTCACTGCCGTTACGGCACCACCGGTGACACAGACCGCAACAATGCACAGCCCATTGTAGTAAACCATATTAAGGGCAGAATGGCGTTGGCTCACAACGGCAACTTAGTCAATTCTTATGAGCTGCGGGAAGAACTGGAACTGAAAGGCTCCATTTTCCATACCACATCCGATACGGAAGTTATTTCCTACATTATTACGGACGAACGCATTAAGGCCCATTCCATTGAAGAGGCAGTCAACCGTTCCATGGACCGGATTAAGGGCGCCTATTCTTTGGTTATTATGTCTCCAACCAAGCTGATTGCCGTACGGGACCCGAACGGATTCCGCCCGCTTTGCTACGGGAAAACGCCGGATGGTGGATATGTGGTAGCATCCGAAAGCTGCGCACTGGATGCTGTTGGCGCAGAATTTGTAGCCGATGTAGAGGCCGGTGAAATTCTGGTCTTTGACAAAAACGGCGTACGCAGTATTAAGGACCATTGTGGTAAGGCAGAGCACAGAATGTGCGTCTTTGAATACGTTTATTTTGCCCGTCCGGACTCCATCATTGACGGCTGCAACGTACACGAAGCCAGAGCCAGAGCCGGTGCTTACCTGGCCCTGGAAAATCCGGTTCATGCCGATATTGTCATTGGTGTTCCGGATTCCGGTCTGGATGCCGCTATCGGATATTCCAAACAGTCCGGGATTCCTTATGAAATCGGATTTATTAAGAATAAATACATTGCCAGAACCTTTATTTCCCCGGGACAGCAGAGTCGTTCGGATAAGGTACGGATTAAACTGAACCCGATTATCAGCACGGTAAAGGGTAAGCGCATTGTTCTGATTGATGACTCCATTGTCAGAGGAACAACCAGTGCCCGTATTGTAAAAATGCTGCGGGATGCCGGAGCCAAGGAAATTCATTTCCGAGTTTCCTCACCACCTTTCATGAATCCGTGTTATTACGGTACGGACATAGATTCCCGTGAACATCTGATTGCCTGTCACCACACGGTGGAAGAAACCGCAGAAATCATTGGCGCAGACACCCTTGCCTATCTTTCGGTAGACGCAGTAAAGCGGATTGCCTGTGGCGTAAAGGGAAAAGGCTATTGTACCGCCTGCTTTGACGGGGATTATCCGACCGAGGTGCCGTCTGCACCACAGAAAAGCCGCTTTGAACGGAAGTTATCGGAGCGGGACGAAGAAGAACAGGCAGAAAAGAAGGAGAAGGGCGAATGAACAAGAATTCCAAGTCTGACAGCTACGCTGCAGCCGGTGTAGATATTACCGCCGGTTACAAAGCCGTAGAACTGATGAAACAGCATATTGCCAAAACCGTTACCGAAGGCGTCTGCTCTGATGTCGGCGGGTTCGGCGGCCTGTTTGAACTGGACCTGCAGGGTATAACCCGGCCGGTTCTGGTCAGCGGTACCGACGGTGTCGGCACCAAGCTGAAA
>CAVFBE010000015.1:0-18513 GCA_963620745.1 Muribaculaceae bacterium
AGACTGCCGGTCTGCTCCAGCAGATCTGTCCCAATATGCACGATGTAGTCTCTGGTGGTATGCACCGGAACCTGTATTTCTTTCATGGGATACGGCCTCCTTTAGGAATTTCCTTTATGATCTTCATAAGGCTCTGTCTGCTTCAGTTTATTGCCTTCCGCCAGCAGGCTACGCAGCGCTGCTGCGTCTCCGGACTGAATGGCGTCTTTGCAGGCAGTCAGGTTTTGGATTAGAAAATCCAGCTCTTTTCCCAGGTTGTCCGCGTCCGCCAGGAACAGTTCTGTCCACAGGTCCGGATTCAGGCGGGCAACCCGGGTCATATCCTTATAGCTTCCGGCGGTAAAGCCCATCCGTTTGCGGGAAGTGGGGCTTTTAATGTAAGCACTGGAAACCACATGTGCCAGCTGCGAGGTATAGCTGATGATAGCGTCGTGCTCTTCCGGTGTAGAGAATACAACGGAGCCGAAGCCTAAGGATAAGAAGAATGCTTTCAGGCGATCCAGCATTACAATGTCCGTGTCCTTCTCCGGACAAAGAATCATGGATGCACCGGCGTATAAGTCAGGTATGGCATTCTGGAATCCGGCAACTTCCTTGCCGGCCATGGGATGTCCGCCGATATACTTAAAGCCATTGGCTTTGGCAATGGGCTGTAAGTGCTCGGACATCATCCGCTTGACACCGCAAAGATCTACCAAAACAGCGTCTTTGCCGAAGTCTGCCGCGTGCTCCTGCACCCAGTTTAGCAGAGCCTGTGGTGCAATGGCAATCATGACAAGACTGCAGGAGGAAAGGTTCTCCCCAGTCAGTTTTTCATCTATGCTGCCGGACAGGAGTGCCAGTTGCATAGTTTCTTCATTGGTGTCTAACCCCAGAACCTGATGATCGGTTTTTCTTTTGATGGCTTTTGCCATAGAGCCGCCAATCAGGCCCAGTCCCACAATTCCGATTTTCATTTTAGTCCATCTCACTTAAAATTTCTTTAATGGCAAAGCACTTCTTACATACTTTCTGGAAGCCTTCGCAGGTTAACTGTTGTGCTGCATCGCTCTTGGCAACCTGAGGGTTCGGATGCACTTCAATAATCAGTCCGTCAGCGCCGGAAGCCACGGCCGCGTAAGACAGGTCCGGAACCATGTGTACACGACCGGCGGCGTGGCTTGGGTCAATGATAATCGGCAGATGCGTCTTGGAACGCAGGGCCGGCGTAATGGACAGGTCAAGGGTATTTCTGGTGTAGGTTTCAAAGGTGCGGATACCGCGTTCGCAAAGGATAACGTTCTGGTTTCCTTCGGCCATGATGTATTCGGCGCTCATCAGCAGCTCCTGGTAGGTGGCGCAGAGGCCGCGCTTTAAAAGAATTGGCTTGTCGGAACGACCCAATTCTTTTAACAGTTCAAAGTTCTGCATATTCCGGGCGCCAATCTGCAACACGTCTACGTCTGCACAGGCGTCCAGTTGGGTAACGTCCATGATTTCAGAAACAATGGGAAGGTCAACTGCATCGCCGGCCTGCTTTAACAGGCGGATGCCTTCTTCATGCAGGCCCTGGAACGCGTACGGAGAGGTGCGGGGCTTGAATGCACCGCCGCGCAGCATGGTGGCACCGGCCGCCTTAACGGCGTACGCGGCGGTCATGATCTGCTCCTCGCTTTCTACGGAGCAGGGGCCTGCAATCATGGTCAGGCTTCCGCCCCCAACAGAGGTGTTACCAACTTTAATAATGGAATCTTCCGGATGGAACTTCCGGTTGGCTTTTTTATACGGCTCCTGAATGCGGCGGACATCGGAAACAATATCCAGCGCAGCAATTAAATCCTCATCCAGGCGGGATGTGTCACCAACCAGACCCCAGATGGTTTCGGAGGAACCGGTGGACTTGTTAATCTGCAGTCCTTTGTCAAGTAGCCATTGCTCAAAGGTCTTCATCTGTTCCTTATCCGGATTTTTCTTCAGTACAACAATCATGGACAATACCTCATTTCATCAATAAAAAAAGCCCGGTGGTTTGACCACCGGGCGCTCATGCGAAGTTTAGGAGCGTTACTCGTTCTTAGCCAAACCGAAAAAAGCCATGCCAAAAAAGGTATAGCTATAAAAGTAACGGTATTCAGCTGTGAACAGAGAACAGTTCATCTTTTTTCTCCTTCGTTTTGCTGAAGCAATGCTATCATTCCTTTTTTTGAATGTCAATGCTTTTTTTTCGGCGAGTTAGCTTGTGTATTACATATATAGGACTATCTTGCCCGTATAGGACTGACTCGCCAGGAAAAAGGCATCTGTTTTGGAGACGTGTCTTTTTCTGCAGTAGAGATTTTCCACAGCAGAGATTTTCTGCAGTAGCGGCTTCAGGCGAAGTTTGCAATTTTTTCCTGATTGTACAAATTATGTCATTTCTGGGTCAAAACACAGGTGGGGAACGGTGCATTACGGTAAAAATTAACAAAATATTCATAAATGTGAGTGCAAATTCTTGCGCTTTTGATTGCATGAAAACGCAAGATTTAGTATACTTGATGTCGGTAATTACTCGTAATTATGCATTCTTTTTGTAGGAGGAATCTATTTATGAAATCAAAAAAGTCGGTTAAGAACATCATCTACAGAGTACTGAGCGGTGTTCTTGCAATTGTTTCCTGCTTGGCTATTGTTGCCAGCTTCCAGGGACTGCGGGATTTCATTGAAATCTATTGCAACTTGACCGGATCCACCGTAGGCGGCATGATTGACTCTTTCGTCAGCACCCCGGGTCAGACTAAAGAGGAAGACACCAGCACAGAAGAACTTCCGGAAGAATTCTCCGGCGCAGCTGCTCAGCTGTATGTTCTGTATGATGGCCTGAATCAGCTGTCTGAAAACGAAGACGTTTATTTTGACGGCGTAAATCAGTACAATGACGGTCTGAAACAGCTGGCTGACGGTAAAAAGCAGATTGCTGACAACACCGACGCTTACAATGACGGTAAAGCACTGATTAACACTCTGGACACTCTTGGTGTTCCGGGTCTGGTAGAAAAGTACGTTGCCTGGAGAGACAAGAACGTAAACGTTCCGGGCTTCTCCACTGCACAGGAATACTTTGTAAAGGTTATTTCCCCGCTGCTGACTAAGGCTGGCGTTGAAATTCCGGAAGGTACCACGGATGTTCCGCAGTACCTGATTGATATGATTGCAGATGGCCGCTCTCAGCTGAAAATGTATGAAGACGGTCTGGTTCAGATTGCTGACGGTGAACAGCAGCTGGCTGACGGTGATGCTCAGCTGAAGATGTTCGAAGACGGTGAACAGCAGATTCAGGACGAAGGATACACCGCTATCTTTGCTCTGCAGACCCAGAAGGATAAGAAGGGCAACGTAGTTCTGGAATCCCCGGCTGACCACTTCGGTTACACTGACGGCACTCTTGATATTTATCAGAAGAACGCTGACGGCAGCTACAAGCTCCTTCGGAACGGTAAAAAGGCTCTTGACCTTGACCTTGCTTATGACATCATGTGGTATGCAGTAGACTATGCACATGACATGGAAAGCATGGCAACGGAAGAACTGGTTCCGAGAGTTGTTCTTTATGTTCTTTGCATCATCGGCGGTATCTTCGGTCTGGTTTCCGGCCTGAAGGGTATCTTCGGCAAGGGCAAGATTGGCACCATTATTGCTGCTCTCTTCGCAATTGGTATCAACGTATACGGTATTTCTACCGGTTACACCAACTATGTATTCCGTCTGGCAGATGGCTCCTATTCCGGAGACACCCAGTTCCACGCATTTGTTGCCTTCCTGGTAGCTTCCGTTCTTGCAGCAGTATTTGCTTGCCTGAACTTCAAGAAGCATTCCAAGAAAGACAAGGATGCCAAGGTAGAAGATATTGTTCCGGCTGCTGATGACGCTGCAGAAGCAGTTGCTGAAGAAGCTGCTGCAGAAGCTCCGGCTGAAGCATAAGAAATTAAAAAACGAATAGAATACGTAATTACATGCGGGGCCCGTTGGAAAACGGGCCCTTTTGCTTTTTACTTTTCGGAAATGCTTTTCTGGTAAAACTAAGGAAGGGGAGTATAATGGTGACGAAAGAATCCAAAGGAAAATTGCAAAAGGAGATCCCATGCAAATGAAAAGGCCAATTAGTGCAAAGCCAACTGGTACAAGGCCAATTAGCGTAATACTGGTAGTGTTAATGCTGCTTAGTGTTTGCTTTTGCGTGCCGGCCGCGGCAGCAAATATCAGTGTGAATAAAGAATCCGACCTGACCTATGACAGTTCACGGACGGCACATAACACGTATGACTTATATGGCCCAAGCACGCTGAAAGAGGGACAACCCGTAAACGTAATCCTGTTCCTGCACAGTGGTTCCTGGACCAGCGGAGACAAGTCCGAACAGGATGAAAACTGTAAGCGCTTTGCCAAAAAAGGCTATGTTACAGCCACCATTGACTACCGGTTATACAACACCAGCAATATGGTAACAAAGCAGGCCAACTATGCCTGGACCGTACAGGATATGCTGGATGATATTAAGACCTGTTTAAATGATATCAGTAAGCGATTGACGGAGGCCGGCTACACGGTCGGTAATGCGGCTCTGTTCGGCTTTAGCGCCGGCGGGCACTTGGCTCAGCTGTACAGTTATTCCATGGCAGATTCCGCCAATATTCCGGTTACTTTGGTTATGACCCAGTGTGCCCCGACGGATTTTCATACAAGCACCTGGTCCGGAAGCACCTTTGCTTCCGGCCTGAGCCTGCAGGGAATCCTGTACCTGGCCAATCGCGACTTATCCATGTCAGAGTCCGACATTAACCGCGTGTCGCCGGCCTATTATGCAAAAAAGAACCCCGTGCCGACCGTGGCCATTTACGGTATGCAGGATACCGTAATCGGCACCGGTCACAGCAGTGTTCTTTCCAGTGCGCTTGCGGCCACAGACGTAGAGTACAAAATTATGGAAAGCAGTTCTGCAGGACATACTTCCCAATTCCCGGACAGTGACCAGACAGAGTTCTACAATACCTGTTACACTTACTGCAAAACGTACCTGAACACCGAGCGCCAGGAAGAAACGCCGCAGGAGGAAACGCAGAAAAAACGCCTTCCGAACTGGGCCAAGCTTCTGATTATCTGGGGCGTTGTTGTCATCCTGACCATTGTCTTCTGGATTCTTGTTATCCGCGCCATTCTTCGCCGCCGCAAGCGCAAAAAGGAGCAGCGCTAACCTAAGCGCTAACCGGAGTGCCAACCTGGGTGCTGGCCTGACAGAAAACCCCGGTAAAATTGCGCAATTATTTCGCCAAAGCCAACTGATTAACGCACCTGATTTTCCTAAAACTGAAGCTTTCAATACCGTTCGTTCCAAACTTTGAAAAAGGCCTAGTTTAGGCCTTTTTCTTATGTTATCCTCTAAAAAGAAACGCAAAAACCAGGACCCTGAAAACGAATAAAAGTAGGAGCGAAAAGGTGAAAATGAACGAGGAAACATTACAAAAAATCATCCATTTTTTTGCGGCAGAATCAGAGGAAGCAGAAAAACAGATAAGGATTTTAGAAAAGGAAATTGCTGCATCGCCTGAGGGCAGTTTGCTTACTTCCAACAGCAATGGGGTAAGTCAATTTCAACGCAGGACTGTCTCCGAGTCTGTCAAACGAGTACATCTTTCTAAATCGGAACAGCAGCTTATCCGAACCCTTGCGCAAAAGCGCTATAACCAGGAGCTTTTGAAAATTTATACCGAAAACGCCACATCTTTCCAAAAAGCGGTACGTGCGCTGAAAAAGGTAAAGAATCCAAAATCAGCTTTTTCAAAATTGCCAAAATCCGTGCAATCTTACTGTCTTTGTGCACCGGATTTTCTTCCGGATGAAGAGTATATAGCGTACTGGCTGAAGGACTCTAAAGACTCATCTGCCATGGTGCAATCGGCACCCTTCTCGGAAAACTGCATTTACGCTACCAACAACGGAGAAAAGGTGCGATCCAAATCAGAAATGATGATTGCCAATCTTCTTTTAGAGATGCACCTGCCATATCAATACGAAAAGCCGTTGTTTCTGGATGGGGCGTGGCACTATCCGGACTTCACTATTTTGGATTTGTCTACCCGAACCGAGGTCTACTATGAGCATTTTGGCCTGATGGACCAGGAAAACTACCAGGCAGGCGCTTTTGCCAAAATTGCCAGGTATGAGTACGCTGGTTTTGCGCTTGGCAACCAATTGCTCTTTTCCTTTGAATCATCGCAAACCCCATTTGACATCGGCCAAATTCGCCACCGGTTACAGATGCGCTTTTTGGATAAGACCGCAACGGGATTTCCTTTGTAATTCTTCGGACCCTTTTTTCTGGCGATGCAGCTTTTTTCTGGCAATGCAATTCCCTTTGTGGCAATTCGGATATTTACTTTTACCTGGCGATGCAGCTTCCCTCTTTCCGGCGCCCGCTGAACTTCCCAGCGCCACAAGCGGCCGCCGAGGTAGCTTGCCGGCACCCGACTGTCCGTCGACACAGCTGCCGGTACCCGACTACGTGTAAATTTGGAAAAGAGTGAAAATTACACGTAATTCAGAACGAAATTTACGTGTAATTTCAGGGAAAAATTGATTTTACACGTAGTCTCGGCCTTTAGCGTCGGCGTGAACCAAGGCTGCCGGTACCCGACTACGTGTAAATTTGGAAAAAGGTGAAAATTACACGTAATTCAGAACGAGATTTACGTGTAATTTTAGAAAAAAATTGACTTTACACGTAATCTCCTCTGCTAGCCTCCTCTGCAAGGGTCTCGCAAAGTTGCTGTAAGGTTATTGCAAGGCTGTCAGAAGGTTAAAGATAAGATGTTGGATTATACTAGACTAAGCGCGGTCAGGACAAGGTGGAGCAGAGCCAAGGCGTGGAGCAGAGCCAAGGCGTGGAGCAGAGCCAAGGCGTGGAATCGGAAGCGTGGCCGCCACCACTTTAAGAAAACTGTAACTTTTGTGACGGCTCTTCTGTAACCCTTTGCTATTTTAATAAAGATGGTGAATGTGTTACCATTTATGTGAGTATTACTGGAAAGGGACCACCGGAAAGGGACCACCGGAAAGGAACCACCGGAAAGGGGAGCACTGGAATGGAAAAAGTACTGGTATGCGATGACGACATTGCCATCCTGGAATCCATAGAGATTTATCTGAAACTGGAGGGATACCAGGTGCTGAAGGCCACCAACGGCCGGGAGGCATTGGAACTGGCTGAAAAGGAAGACCCGCATTGCATGATACTGGATATTATGATGCCGGAAATGGACGGGCTGACCGCCATTCGCAAACTGCGGGAAGACCGCAACATACCGGTCATTATGCTCTCTGCCAAATCGGAGGATACGGACAAGATTGCCGGTCTCAGCTTTGGCGCAGATGACTATGTCACCAAGCCCTTCAATCCGTTGGAGCTGGTAGCCAGGGTCAAGTCCCAGATTCGCAGATATACCAGTCTTGGCAGTGCGCCGGAGCAGAAGAATCTGCTGAAGACCGGCGGTCTTGCCCTGGACGTCAACGCCAAAACGCTGACTCTGGATGGCGAACCAGTGAAGTTGACTGCAACCGAATATAAAATCATGGAATACCTGATGATGAATATGGGTTGCATCCTTTCTACCCAGCAGATTTATGAAGCTGTTTGGAATGAAGAGGCGTTTGCCTCGGAAAAGACGGTTACTGTGCACATTCGCCGCATTCGGGAAAAAATTGAAATCAACCCGAAAGACCCAAAATATATAAAGGTGGTGTGGGGAATTGGCTACAAGATTGACAAAGATGCATAACAGAATTTCCTATAAAATCATTTGCGTTGTGCTGTCCTGTGTGCTTTGCTTTACCAGCGTCTGTCTGCTGGCATCGCTGGTAATTTATAATTCCATGGGATACAGCTTTTCCCGTTCCTCGGAAAATTCTATTCTTGGCAACGGCAGCACAAAATATGCAGAGCAGATTAAAACCGATATTGACTGGGCAACCTATCTGGTCACCAAGTATCAAACCCTGGACGAAACCAAAATTGAAGAGTCTGCCTATTATCAGAAGCGGGTACAGCAGATGGCCCAGGAGAAGCAGAGCTCCCTGGAACAATCCATTCTGAATGCAAAAAAGGAAATCATTGATAATAATGTGGAAGATTATACCAACCAGGATGAAAGCTATTATGTATTTGACAACACCGATGGCTTCAATATCGGCTCAGACAGCCTAATTCACGTTACCATAGCGGAGCAGGAAGCGGCAGATAAAAGCAACAATGGCTTAATTACCATCAACGGCGTTGACTATTACAAAGGGGTTTCCCTGAATGTTATTACAGTAAATGAACAAGCACTGGCGGAAGAGGCCGAACAGAGCTACCAGGAATCCTTGAAGAGCTTTAAGGATGGTTATTATTCCAACTTTCGCAGGATGAAGACCGCATTGTACGGCAGCAGTAGCTTCCGCTTCTGCATTGTGGACAGAACAACGGGAACTGTTTATACCAATATGGAGGTAAGCGGAGTGGAGGAAGCTGAATCGCAAGGGAACAGCGGCTTTGCCATGCTGACAAAAGATTCCAGCCTGACCCTTAGCCAGGAGCTGTCTTCCGTTTTGGCGCAGACCTACGAATACTATCAAAACCGGGCATTGTACGACAACGGCATCACCTACGCCATGTACACGGACAGCCCGTATGCATCGCTCCTTTATTCTGATTTTGCCGGCGAGTTAGATCCTGCCGCTTACGATAGTTATTTTCAGGTCCCACTGACTTTTGAATCCCCCAACAGCCAAAGCCAGGACGTTTACTCGGTTCTGGCAGCAGAATATCTGAAAGCAAAGAGCGCATTCCTTGGCGTCTTGATTGCATTTAGTATTCTTGCCGTCCTTTGGCTGGTAAGTATGGTGCTTTTGCTTGCGTCCGCGGGGAAGATGGATGAAACGGGAGCAGTTGTCCCTGCCGGGATTGACCGGTTCCCAATTTCCGTTCATGCTGTGCTGACGGGACTGGTTCTATTTGGCCTGGGATCTGCAGGTATGGTTTCGGCCAGTACACTGGTTTTCAATTATAACAATTACACCATGAGCAACCGCGTTCTCTGGACGGCCCTGTGTGGTATTCTGGCGGTTGGTATGAATTTGTGCCTGATTGAATGGGGTACCAGCCTGGTTCGGCAGATGCGGGCCGGATTGTTTGTGAAGAGCAGCCTGACTTACCAGATCTTTAGTAAGAATGGAAAAATTCGTGCCTTCTGGAATGAACATTTTCCGCTTCAGGATAAAAAGCTGAAACGGCGCATGCTTCTGCTTTTAGTCGGATATGCATTTCTGATGATTGTGCTGGGAGTCTATCATAATGTTTTCTGTTATATGGCAATGATTTTGCTGTCCATTGGCTTTGTGCTGTATTTTATTCGCTTCTGCCATGATCTGCAGAATATTAACAACGCGCTGGCTGAAGCGGAGAAGGGTCAGTATGACTTCCAATTGAAACCGGCGAAGATGACCAAGTACATCCGGCCCATTGGAGAAAAGGTCAACAATCTGACGGACGGCATGCAACTTGCAGTAGAGGACGCCGTGAAGAATGAACGGCAAAAAACCGAACTGATTACCGGGGTATCCCATGACCTGAAGACGCCACTGACCAGCATTATTGCGTACACGGACTTGCTGAAGAAATGTGATATTCAGGACCCACAGGCTTTGCAGTATCTGTCCGTACTGGAAGAAAAAGCAGCAGCCCTGAAGAAGCTGATTGAAGATCTGATTGAAGCCAGTAAGGTTTCCAGCGGCAATGTGGAAATTCACTTGGGAAAGATTAACCTGAGCGAGTTACTGGAACAGGTTTACGGGGAATATGAACTGGCTTTGCAGGATAAGGGCTTGCTTTTGAAGCTGAACCTGCCGGAAGAACCGCTGTTTGTCATGGCGGACGGGCAGAAGGTATACCGTATTCTGGAAAACCTGTTCTCCAATATTCAGAAATATGCACTGGAGAATACCCGGGTGTATATTGACCTGAAAAAGGAAGATCAGATGGCGGTGGTTGCCTTAAAGAACGTATCCCGAGAAGAAATGAATTATGATCCGTCCGAACTGACGGAGCGGTTCTTCCGTGGAGACCGTTCCCGGACAACGGAGGGCTCCGGATTGGGCCTGTCCATTGCGGAAAGTCTGACCACAGCGCAGGGCGGTACGTTTACCATCTCTATTGACGGGGATTTGTTCAAAGTAATGATTCGTCTGCCACTGGCGGAATAAGAAAAAATATTTCAGAAAAAGGGCTTGTTGCAAGGCAACAGGCCCTTTTTTATGCTATACTGATGTGGATAATTTTTTGCATTTTTGCAATGAAAGCTCGGACGCCGAAGGAGGGCAACTTATGACAGCCAGGGAACTGAAGGAAGCCTTGCAAACTAAAGAACTGCAGGACCAGCTGACCACACTTTATGTGGACCCGGCACGGCTTCCGGAACAGCTGAAACGGTATGAAGACGCCATTGACTGTTTCCTGAATTTTTTTCCGGACGGAGACCTTCATATGTTCTCTGCTCCGGGGCGGACTGAAGTTGGTGGAAATCATACAGACCATCAGCGGGGAAAGGTTTTGGCCGCTTCTTTAAATCTGGATATTATTGCGGTTGCCCGCAAAACAGAGGATGGCGTCATTCGCCTGAAGTCCAAAGGCTATCGGGAAGATATCATTGACTTAAGCAATCTGGAACCGGTAGAAGAAGAAACGGATCATTCTCCGGCGTTGATCCGGGGCGTGGCAGCCGCATTCAAGGCCCACGGTTATGAAATCGGCGGCTTTGAAGCCTATACCACCAATGACGTAAAGCCGGGTTCCGGTATGTCTTCCAGCGCTTCCTTTGAAATTCTGGTGGCCACCATTTTAAATCATCTTTACAATAACGGTGTTGTCAGTGCTGTGGACCAGGCCAAGTTTTCCCAGTATGCGGAAAACGTATTCTTTGGGAAACCAAGTGGCCTGTTAGACCAGATGGCCTGCTCTGTTGGCGGCTTAATTAATATTGATTTTGCAGAAAAAGACAGCCCGAAAATTCATCCGCTGACCGTGGATTTCGGAAAATTCGGATATGCGCTTTGCATTACGGATACCAAAGGCTCCCACGCCGATCTGACGCCGGATTATGCCGCCGTTCCGCAGGAAATGAAGCAGGTGGCGGCCTTCTTCCAAAAAGAGGTTTTGGAAGAAGTACCGGAGCAGGACTTTTATCAAAAATTTACTGCTCTTCGGGAAGCCCTCGGGGACCGGCCTGTGCTCCGTGCCCTGCATTGGTACAATGAAAACAAGCGGGTAGACGGGGAAGTGGAAGCCCTGGAAAGTGGCAACTTTGACCGCTTCCTGCAACTGATTAAAGCCTCCGGAGACTCGTCTTATAAATATTTGCAAAATGTTTATTCGGCTCATAAACTGAATGAACAGGGCCTGAGCATCGGCCTTGCCATCAGCGAAAACGTCCTTAACGGCACCGGTGCCAGCCGCGTTCACGGCGGTGGCTTTGCCGGCACCATTCAGGCCTTTGTTCCGCAGGACAAAGTGGCGGCATATAAGGCCGCGTTGGACGGCGTCTTTGGAGAAGGTTCCTGCCGCGTTCTGCAAATCCGTAACGTCGGCGGAACGCAGGTTCTTTAAGCATTCTTTATAGCTATAGCAGAATAATTTTCATTCTCCTTAGCCCTGACATTTTTAGCTCCCTTTTTAGAAAGGATTTTCCCATGATTTTAATCAAACAGTTTACCTTTGACGCAGCACATAATCTGGTTAACTATCACGGTAAGTGTGAACGCCTGCACGGCCATACTTATAAGCTGGTAGTAAAGCTGGAAGGAACCCCGGACCAGGAAGATATGCTCTTTGATTTTGTAGAGCTGAAGCGCTTGGTAAAGGATACCGTGCTGGAACAGTTTGATCATCATTATCTGAACGACTTTATCCCGCAGCCAACTGCAGAAAATATTGCGGTTTATATCTGGAACCAATTGGAACCACTGACTCGCCGGGACAATGTTCATCTTTACGAAATTGAAGTCTGGGAAACGGCGGACTCCGGCATTGTATACAGAGGAGAACAGGCATGAAAGACGTACAAAACCAAAAGGATTCCCGCAATATTCCACTGAACGAAGTGGGCATTAAAAATCTGCGGTATCCTTTAGACATTAAAGACAGCAACGGTCAGTGGTTTACCACGCACACCACCATCAGTGCCCGTGTCGGGCTGCCGGCGGACAAGCGCGGAACCCATATGTCACGCTTTGTGGAAATCATCCAGGCGTATGACAAACTGAACCTGAAAGACATGAAACAGCTTCTGCGCTCCATGCAGACCACCCTGGAAGCGGAAACCGCTTACCTGGAAATCAGCTTTGATTACTTTGTCAAAAAGAAAGCACCGGTTTCCGGCAAGGAAGCCTATTTAAATATCTTAGTAACCGTAAATGCATCCCTGGAACAGGATGATTTCCACTTCGTGGTAACGGTGCAGACCCCGGTTACTACGCTGTGTCCGTGCTCCAAAGAAATTTCGGATTACTCGGCCCACAACCAAAGAGCTCTGGTCACCATTACCACGGACACGCAGAAGTTTATTCCGCTGGAGCGTTACGTAGCCATTTCCGAAGCGGCCGCCAGCAGCCCGCTGTACACGCTTTTAAAGCGCCCGGATGAAAAGTACGTTACAGAATATGCGTATGACCATCCCAAGTTTGTAGAAGACGTTTGCCGTGACGTCAAACAACAGCTGGACCAGATGGACGGCATTCACAGCTACGTGGTGGAAGTAGAATCTTTGGAATCCATACATAACCACAGCGCATACGCCAAGGTAACCAGTAACTGAGGAATTTAAACAGAATAGTAAACCGGAGACTGAAACTGAAGGTCGGTAGGCTGTAAACAGAAATCACCGGATTACCATAAAATCTAATTGTAAAGGAAGTCTATTGCTATGGAATTTATGGGAATCATTAACGCCACACCGGATTCATTTCACCCTGCATCCAGGGTTTCCGGTACGGAACAGGCACTGGAGCTTGCCAAGCGGCATGTAGAAGAAGGTGCCACCATGCTGGATATCGGCGGAGAATCCAGCCGCCCCGGAGCCGCACCGGTAACGCCGGAAGAGGAGTGCCAACGCGTCATTCCTGTCATTAAGGCACTGCGGCAAACCTATCCGGATATCAAGCTGTCTGTAGACACCTACCACGCCTATACGGCAGAGCAGGCCATCCTGGCCGGCGTAGATATCATCAATGACATTTCTGCCATGACCTTTGACCCTGACATGGTAAACGTCATTAAGAAATATCAGAAAACGGTTATTCTAATGCATGTTAACGGCAGACCGGATCATATGCAGGATAACCCCACTTATCAGGATGTGGTAAAAGAAGTTTATGACTTCTTAGACGAACGCATCCGTTTTGCAGAAGCCAACGGTATCCATGACATCATTATTGATCTTGGCATCGGCTTCGGCAAAACCAAAGAACACAATTTAACGCTGCTCCACAACCTGGACGCGTTTGCACCGTTGCACCGGCCCATGTTGCTGGCTGTTTCACGGAAGTCCTGCCTGGACCACACGCTGGAACAGACCGTGACCTGGAGCCTGGAAGCCGCCAAACACGGCGTTGAAATGGCCCGGGTCCATGACGTGGCACCCAACAAAAAGGCCGTAGACGACTGGTTGGCCCGGGACAAAGACGTGGTGGTGGCGTTTGGCTCCAATCTGGGGGACCGCAGGACTTCCGTGGAAGCCGGCATCCGGGCCCTGTCCGCGCTGGGCACCGTCGGCAAGGTGTCCTCCCTGATAGAAACCAAGCCCTACGGTGTTACTGATCAGCCGGATTTCTTAAACGGAGCCTTACTGTTAAAAACAAAATTAACGCCGCAAGCCCTGCTCCCGGCGTTAAAACAAATAGAAACAGAGGTCGGGAGGACACCGACCCGCCGCTGGGGCCCGCGCGTACTGGACCTGGACATCATTTATTATGAAGACCTGGTGCTGCAAACGAAACCCCTGACCATCCCGCACGTGGACCGCTGCAACCGTAGCTTTGTATTAAATCCCATTGCTGAAATTGCACCGGACTTAGTAGATCCGCAGCTCCACAAAACAGTAAAAGAACTGCAACAGGAATTGCAGTAAAAGCTGCCTTTCGCCGAAGCATCCGGAGAAAGCGGAAAAAGAACGCAATGAAAAGAAAGGGGTCGTTATGACTGCTTTTACCAAGTGGTACAACCGCATTACTCTGGTGGCAAGCGTGGCCAGCTTTGTGGTTGGCATTGTGCTGCTGGTACGGTATTATGCTGACTCGCCGGACATGATATTTACCTGCCTGGATTTTACCGGAGACCTGTCCTGGTACGGCTCCAAAGCCATGACCATTATCTTCCTCTGCATGGAGGCAAATCTGGCCGGCTTGATGAGCTTTGTCCAGGGGCGCCCTGATATCTGGTACTTTTTCTCCAACATGGACGAATCAGTTCGGAGAAAGGTTATTCTGTTTGACTCCGTCATGATTGGCATTTCCAAAATAGCCTTGTCCGCCATTTTAACCTACAACATTTATTGCGCATTAATGCAGCAGGATGCAAGACAGTGTTACTCCTGTATGGTGTTGCTACTCTTTATTGCTCCGCTTGTGCTGTGTGTATTTTATTATCTTTATCTTTCCCTACGAAAAAAAGACTAAAGGAGGCCTGTATGTCCAATACAGAAAACGCAAAAGAACCCAAAGTGGAAGAACCCAAAGTAAAAGCGCCCAAAACCCGGAAGCCGCTGTCCAAAAAAGCAAAAATTATCTTATTTTCTGCCGTTGCGGTTGTACTGGTCCTGGTTATCTGCCTGGTAACCTGGAAAGCCACTCGGAAGACGGACCCCATCATTGGCAGTTACACCGTTGTTTCCGTTATTTCCGGCAGTGACGTTAAGACCTATGATGAAGCACAGACCATCGAATTCAAAGACAACGGTTATTTTGAACTGAACATTGACGGCCTGGGCCACTATGTCGGTACCTATGAAAAGTCGGATGAAACCCAGGAAGGAGTATCCGCAACCTATACCGGACAGTTCCTGCATGACAGCGTCAGCAACCTGGATTTGTCCATTGCACTGGACGAAGAAAAGAATCAGGTTATCCTTTACATTACCGGTAGCCAGTTCTTAGTTGTGGTGGCGGAAAAGGCCTGATCTGGTGGGTTTTCAGAAACCTTAAGATAGCCTGAAATTTTCCGACATTCACAATTTTGTAACATTTGAAAAAACGGATTTTTCTATAATTAAACACTGATACACATATCTATTTGTTTCCCCAGAGGTATTTGTAATGGATCGTTTTGAAACCAAATATGAAAATTGCGCCAAGAAGATGCGGGCAGCTCTTTTATCCCTAATGAAGGACTACCCCTTTGACCGGATCAGCATTTCCCAATTGTGCACGAAAGCCGGTGTAAACCGCTCTACGTTTTATGCACACTATGATGATTTGGACAGTCTTCTGGCCGACACTGAACAGAAAAACATTTTTGAACCAATTACCCAGGCGCTGGGCAACAAGCCCATGTTTGACGGAAACTGGTTTAACCACGATGTCCTGCTTGGCTTTGTTACATTCCTGTATGACCACCAGGACATTTTGCTGGCCTACCGGCATCAGTCGGATTCCATTTGGTTCCGACAGGTTAAGGCCTTCTTTGACCGCTACGTTTCTCCGCTGTCCCAGCAACAAGTGGCCGCATTCAGCCGGAAGGCAGATTATGTATACACCTTCTACCTGGCTGGTGTAACTAAAATTATCTGTCACTGGGCAGACCGGGATTTCCAGGAGACACCGGAAGAAATTACGCAAATTCTAATGGCTTGCCATGCCTGCACGGCAGACCAGTTCATTGGAAGTTTTTAAGAAGTACTGAGGAATTTGAATTTCCCGTTTAGAAGAGGCTGTCTGCTTTTGCAGATGGCCTTTTCTTTTGTTTTTTCTTTTGCTTCCTTTTCCCCGGCGATGTAGCCGCTCTTCCTTGCCAAAACCGCTTGTGATTTTACCTAAAGAACTCTGACAAAAGCTTGTCAATATCGGTGCTTTCCTTCTTGACGGAGAGGGGGTGGCAAATTATAATTATTTGCGGTACAGGCGGGGTGCTTTTTGCACTTGTGAAAACTGCCTCGCTGGGCTTTTTGATTAATAAAATGGAGTGATAACATGATTTACTCAACAGAAGTGCAAAACATGTGTCCTGTAGCAAAGGGTGCCTATCATGGACCAGCCCCTATTCCGGAAGAAGGAAAGTGGGTACAGGCAAAGGAAATTAAAGATATTTCCGGTTTGACACACGGCGTTGGCTGGTGTGCTCCGCAGCAGGGTTGCTGCAAACTGACTTTGAACATCAAAGACGGTATCATTGAAGAAGCTCTGGTAGAAACCGTTGGCTGCTCCGGCATGACCCATTCTGCCGCTATGGCTGCTGAAATCCTGATTGGCAAGACCATTCTGGAAGCATTGAACACCGACCTTGTATGTGACGCAATTAACACTGCCATGCGGGAACTCTTCCTGCAGATTGTATATGGCCGTTCCCAGACTGCTTTCTCTGAAGGCGGACTGCCAATCGGCGCAGGTCTGGAAGACCTTGGTAAGGGCCTTCGCTCCATGACCGGTACCATGTTTGCCACAAAGGCTAAGGGTCCGCGTTATCTGGAACTGACCGAAGGATACGTAACTCGCCAGGCATTGAACAAGGATGACGAAATCATTGGTTATGAATTCATTAACCTTGGTAAGATGATGGACTTCGTTAAGGGCGGCATGGACGCCAACGAAGCTCTGGAAAAGGCAAAGGGCCACTATGGCCAGTTTGAAAACGCGGCAAAATACATTGACCCGCGTGTAGAATAAGCAAGGAGGATAAGACATCATGGCACTTTTTGAAAGTTATGAAAGAAGAATTGACCAGATCATGCCTGTCCTCAAGGAATATGGTATCGGATCTGTTGAAGAATCCCGCGAAATCTGCAAGGCTGCAGGTTTTGACCCGTATGAAATTGTAAAAGGCGTACAGCCGATTTGCTTTGAAAACGCCGCTTGGGCTTATTGCGTAGGTGCAGCCATTGCACTGAAGAAGGGCTCCAAGAGCGCTGCTGAAGCTGCTGAAAACATTGGTATTGGTTTGCAGTCTTTCTGCATCCCGGGCTCTGTTGCTGATGACCGTAAAGTTGGTCTTGGCCACGGTAACCTGGGCGCCATGCTTCTGCGTGACGAAACCAAGTGCTTTGCTTTCCTGGCAGGCCATGAATCCTTCGCTGCTGCTGAAGGCGCAATCGGTATTGCCAAGAACGCTAACAAGTCCCGGAATGAACCGCTTCGCGTTATCCTGAACGGCCTTGGTAAGGACGCTGCCCAGATTATTTCCAGAATCAACGGCTTCACCTATGTTCAGACCCAGTTTGACTATTACACCGGTGAACTGAAGATTGTTCGTGAAATTGCTTACTCTGACGGTGAACGCGCTCAGGTTCGCTGCTTTGGCGCAGATGACGTTCGTGAAGGCGTTGCCATCATGCACCACGAAGGCGTAGACGTTTCCATTACCGGTAACTCTACCAACCCAACCCGCTTCCAGCATCCGGTTGCAGGCACCTACAAGAAGGAATGCCTGGAACAGGGCAAGAAGTATTTCTCCGTTGCTTCCGGCGGTGGTACCGGCCGTACCCTGCACCCGGACAACATGGCTGCAGGCCCTGCTTCTTACGGCATGACCGATACCATGGGACGTATGCACTCTGATGCTCAGTTTGCAGGTTCTTCCTCTGTACCGGCACACGTTGAAATGATGGGCTTCCTTGGCATGGGCAACAACCCAATGGTTGGTGCTACTGTTGCCGTAGCTGTTGCTGTTGACCAGGCTCTGAATAAGTAAGAGTTTATTTGGGTTAGTGGCAGGTGGTAGTGCTGAGCTGTGTTAGGCTAACTGCTTGGTTGCAGTATGCAGCTGGCTTTGTGCACCTGGCTGTGGCGTTTGACTGCAGTATGTGACTGGCTTTTGGGCCTTGGCTTTGGCGCTTGGCTGCAGTATGTGACTGGCTTTTGTGCACCTGGCTGTGGCGTTTGGCTGCAGTATGTGACTGGCTTTTGGGCTTTGGTTGTGGCGCTTGGCTATACAGTGTGTAGTTGGTCTTTGCGTCTGGCTGTAGTGTCAGATTGCAATTGTAGCTGGCTTGTAATGCTGAGTGGTCATAGCTGGTTTTTGTGGCCTTGGCACCTGGCTTTCAGTGCTACATAATTTAAAAAAGTTTAGCGTCGAGCGTTTGCTCGGCGCTTTTCTTTTAGCTGTTCTGGTTTTAGTCCTCTTTTTCTCTTCTTCTCTCTGCAATCATTTTTTTGTAAGTTTTTCAATATGGATGCGGATATTGGGACTTCCCGGTAGATAGCTTTTTTTCTGATAACGTAAAATAAGTTTCGCAAATTCATTCAGGCCATCCTGATGCCTAACAA
>CAVFBE010000016.1:0-14246 GCA_963620745.1 Muribaculaceae bacterium
TCAAATGCATAGCTTAACGGAACCCCGCGTGCAACGCGGGGTTTTCTGATTACAATAAAGACCACGCAACTAACATAGTTGCGTGGTCTTTTGTGGTGACCCGGACGGGAATCGAACCCGTGTTACCGCCGTGAAAGGGCGGTGTCTTAACCGCTTGACCACCGGGCCATTTGGTAGCGGGAGTAGGATTTGAACCAACGACACCCCGGGTATGAACCGAGTGCTCTAGCCAACTGAGCTATCCCGCCATGTGTCAAAGCAAGAGTCATTATAACGGAATACCACAGGGCTTGTCAACACTTTTTTTGGCGTTATTTAGCCGTTCGGTAAAAGGAGGCTTTTTAGCTCCTGCGGGGAGTGGGCAATGGCGTCGGCTCCGGCGGCAAGGAGCTCCTGCTCCGAGCCAAAGCCGTAGGTGACGCCAATGGCGCTGACACCGGCCTTTTTCCCGCCGGTAACGTCATAGTGGCGGTCCCCGACCATGCAGATGTCCGGGCCGGCAGATAAGTTCAGCTGTGCCAGGGCACAGCCAACCAGATACGTTTTGTCGGCATTCTTGTTATGCAGCTCCGGGCCGATGACGGCGTCCAGCAAATCAGCAATGCCGACAAACGGCACGGCCATCTGCAAAAAGTGGAGCGGCTTGGAAGACGTTACGGCGGTTGGAATACCGGCCGCCTTCAGCGCCTCCAGTAACTCCCGGATGCCGGGATACAGGTCCAGCTCAAAGACACCTTGCTTCTGGTAATAAACACGGTATAAGTCTACCAGTTCCGAAGTCAGGGGCTCTTTCGTACCGTAGACGTGGGAATACCCATCATATAAGGGTGGACCGATGAAGTAATCCAGAGCAGCCGGATCGCCCACGGGAATGCCTTTTTCCGCCAAAGAAAAACGGATGGCATTTTTAATGCCCCGCTCCGTGTTGGCTATGGTGCCATCAAAATCAAAGAGTACTGCGCGAACCGCTTGCATGGAACCCCTCCTTTGCTGTTGTTCATTATACTGTAAGAATGGTATAATCAGCAACGGTGATTCCCATGACTGAAACAACCGGGCAGGGCCGGATCCTTTTCCTGGACGAGGTACGCGGCTTCTGTATCCTATGCATGATTCTGTATCATGCCCTTCTTTTATTAGACCAGTTTTTTTCTGTGCAAACAGCAGCCACGCTCTGGCACTGGCTGTCTTATATCCAGCCACTTTATGTTATTGCCTTTGTGGTCATCAGCGGCATCAGTTCCCGTTTAAGTCATTCTAACTGGAAGCGGGGTCTGAAGCTGGCAGGAATTAGTATTTTAATTACCATATTAACCGTGCCGGTGGCGCACGCCGTACACTTCCATGGTATGGAAGATTATTTCGGCATCCTGCATTGCCTGGCATCCTGCATTTTGCTTTTTGCTGCTACAGAAGGTTTGCTGGATAAGGTAAAACCGGAGACCAGCATTGTGGTTTGCGTGGTCCTTTACGGTATCAGCACCCTGTTTTTCCCCATGACCCTGGACAGCAGCACAAATGCATTTTTCTGGCTGGGAATCCACAATACGGATTTTGTTTCCATGGACTACTGTCCTTTGCTACCGCTGGTGTTTCCTTTTTTCCTGGGAACCTTCCTTGGCCTCTTTGTAAAAGAAGGGCGGATTCCTGACTGGACCTACCGTTCCCATGTCCGCTTTTTTGCGTTTACCGGTCGTCATGCACTCTGGATTTATCTGTTGCATGTACCTGTTTTGTATGGCCTGTTTACGCTTTGCTTTAAATTGTTTTAAGGAGCTTTTTCCATGACCAAAAAAGAGCGCGCCCGCGCCGCAGTGGAACAACTGAAAATCATGTATCCGGATCCGGAGTGTTCACTGGAAGCACAGGACCCGTACCAGCTACTGGTGGCAACGCGCCTGTCTGCCCAGTGCACGGATGCCCGGGTTAACCTGGTTACGCCGGCATTGTTTGCCGCATTCCCAACTCCGGAAGCCATGTCCAAGGCACCGGTAGAAGAAGTGGAAGAGCTGATTCGCTCCACCGGGTTTTACCATACCAAGGCCAGGGACCTGGTCATTATGGCACAGCAATTGTTAGACCGCTTTGGCGGCAACGTGCCGGACAACATTGAAGACTTAACGTCCCTGCAGGGCGTTGGCCGGAAAACCGCCAACCTGATCTGCGGAGACATTTACCATATCCCGGGCTCCGTGGTAACGGATACACATTTAATCCGCATTGCCAACCGCATCGGCCTGGTAGAAACCAAAGATCCTAAAAAAGTGGAACTGGAACTGCGCAAACTGTTGCCGCCGGAAGAAAGCAACAACTTCTGCCACCGCTGCGTTATGCACGGGCGCGCCTGCTGCACGGCTCGCAAGGCCCATTGCGAAAACTGCGCCCTAACGGGGATTTGCAAAAAGAAGATTGCAAAATAACGCATTTTCATTAAAATACTCTTAGGCGCATTTTTGCGCCGCCTGTAGGGGCCTATAGCTCAGCTGGGAGAGCGTTCGGTTCGCATCCGAGAGGTCGAGGGTTCGAATCCCTTTAGGTCCACCACCAAAGAGCGGTCATTCTATTCAGAATGACCGCTCTTTTTTATCCTTGTGCATCCCGGTACTTCTTCGGCGTAAGGCCATATGCTTCCTTGAAAATCCGATGAAAATAACTGAGGTTACTGTATCCCACGGCGCGGCCAATGTCATCCACTTTAAGGGTGGTGCAACGCAGGTAATAGGCGGCCTGGCTCAGACGTTTGTTTTGCAACAATTCCTGAAAGGTGCTCCCTGTTCGGCGCCGGATTTCCCTGCTAAGCCAGTAAAGATCATAATTTAATTCTCCTGCAATCTGCGTCAGGGAGGCGGCCTGATAGTATTCCTCAATGTAACGGAGCACCCGCACAACGGCATCTTCCTGCATGTTTTTGGTGGTCAATCTGTCCGTGTGGTTCATCAGCTCCATAAAAAGGAGCCCCATGGTGGTTTGGCAAATGCTCCGGCGATTCGGCTCGCTTTCATTTAACAGGGCATAAATCAGATTTTCTACCAGATTCTGGACCGGTAAAACATCTGCTACACGGAAGTGCAACCACCCGGTATTTTCGGAGCCAAGACTTTCTGTCAGGAAGGTGCGTAAGGGGGCTTTGTCTGTGTCCAGCATTTCCAAAACCTTGTCAAAAAACTGCGGCAGGATAATAAAATTGACGGCAATATCATCTTTGCCGGCCGGTAAAATTTCCTGGGTGGCTCCTTGCCCGAAGAACAGTAACTCGCCCTGACTTAACGTTACCGTTGTGCCGTTGGCAATGTGTGTGGTACTTCCCTGGCACATATAGACCACTTCTACGTAGTTGTGGCTGTGCTCCGGGAAGTGAGCAAAACGAGTATGGGGACGGATGGTAATCAGCCGCCCACTCTGCAGCAATTTGGCAGCATCCACAATATCAGATGCCGCAGTTGCGTCCATATAAATTCCTTTATTCAGCGCCTGCCCGGACAGAAGTGCTTCCTCTTCCGGACTGATTTTGCTGAGCTGCTGTAGCAATTCCTGGTTTAACATGTGCTTGGCACCCTGCCTTTCTTACCTCCTACTATAATTTTTTGTGTCCTGGTTTGCAATGCAAATCAGGACACTTTTTCTGTCAAATAGCGGCCTAAACTTTTGCCTTTTTTCATGATTAAATGAAGGCAAAGTGAGGTGTGTAAGAAATGAAGTGTTATCTTGCAATAGATATTGGTGCATCCTCCGGACGACATATTTTGGGCTGGCGGGAAGATGGAAAAATAAAGACAAAAGAGATTTACAGGTTTCCCAATGGCGTAACAGAGCAGGAGGGACATCTTACCTGGGACATGGAACGCCTGCTTTTTCATGTCCGGTGTGGCATAGAAAAAGCAAAAGCGGAGTGCTCTGAACTTGTCAGTCTTTCCGTAGACACCTGGGGTGTGGATTATGTTCTTCTGCAGGGCGATACAGCTGTTTTGCCTGTTTACGCTTATCGCGATGACCGTACAAAGGAAGCGGTGGAGGCGGTACACAGCAAAATTTCTTTTTCCGATCTGTATCAGCGAACGGGGATCCAGTTCCAACCCTTTAATACGATTTATCAACTTTATGCGGACCAATTGGCAGGGCGCTTAAAGGATGTAACAGATTTTTTGATGATTCCAGAATATCTTATTTACCGGCTTTGCGGCGCCAAAGTGCATGAGTACACGAACGCTACAACAGGCGGTATGGTGAATGCCGAAACAGGAGAATATGATTCGGAAATCATTCATACACTGGGTCTGCCGGAACACCTTTTTCCAAAACTGGCTACACCGGGAACCGTGGTTGGCGAATATGAAGGAATCAAAGTGGTTCTTTGTGCCACCCACGACACCGGATCGGCGGTTGAAGGAATTCCCATGGACGGAAATAATCCTTATATTTCCAGCGGTACCTGGTCTTTGCTTGGCGTGAAGACGGAAAAGCCAATTACGAACCGGGCAAGTGAGCTTGCCAACTATTCCAATGAAGGTGGCGTAGGCTATAACCGGTATCAGAAAAACATTATGGGAATGTGGCCGGTAAACGAATTGAAGCGGGAGCTTTGTCCTGATATTCCCTTTTCAGAAATTGATCAGGCTGCGGTAGAAAGTACGTGTAAAACCGTTGTAGATATTAATGCTCCGGAGTTTTTTGCGCCAAAGAGCATGAAAGCCGTCTTTGACGAAAAAAGCGGGTATACGTTACACACCATAGGGGACTATTTTTGCTGCGCATACCGCTCTTTGGCCGTCAGCTACCAGAATGCGCTTGCCGAGCTGGAGCGGAACACCGGAAAAACCTACGAAAAGCTTTATATTGTGGGTGGTGGCGCAAAAAACAAAGTGTTGAATGAACTGACTCGCCAAATAACAGGAAAAGAAGTGGTTGCGCTGCCCATAGAGGCAACTGCAATTGGCAACCTGAAAGTACAAATGGAGGTTACGGAATGTTAGTGGAGACCAAAGCAAGAATCGGCGTTTTTGCCATTGCCCTGGGGGCGTATCTGCCGCAATTCCCGGAGCTGGTGCCGGAATTTGAGGAGCAGTACCGGGATTTTAAGAAGCGGATTCCGGATACCGTAGAACTGATTGATGGCGGCATTGTGACGACAAAGGAATTGTCTATGGCAGCAGGAGATAAATTCCGTGCCGCAGATGTGGACCTGGTTATCCTGCAGCTCCTGACCTATGCCACGTCTTACAATATGCTTCCCGCTGTCCGGGACCTGGACGTGCCGGTGGTGTTGGTAAATCTGCAGAAGAAAAAGGCTCCGGATTATGCAAACACAGACACAGCTACGTGGCTTGGGCAATTATATGCCTGCGGAGCAGTTGGGGAAATGGTAGCAGATTTGGAGCGGGCAGGAAAACGCCATGCGGTTATTACCGGTGTGGTAGAAGGCGGAGACGCCGATGCCCAGGCGGAACTGGAAGACTGGTGCCGTGCTGCACAGGTACGTCGCCGCTTCCGGGATACCAACCTTGCCCAAATCGGCAGACCGTACCCCGGTATGATGGATTTGTATATCGATGAAACCAATCTGTATCATCGAATGTGGCTGTATACCAAGCAGTTTGACTGGGAAAAAATGTGGGCCATTGCTGACGATATTACGGATGAAGATGCCATTCGCACGAAAGCAGAGGAAATCTTAGATACCTTTGACATGGAAGGCGGTGCCACGGTAGAAACCGTTTGGGATATGGCACGGTATGTGGTTGCTTTTGAACAGTGGGCCAAGGACGAACAGATTGCGCTGATTGCGTCCCATTATGACGGCTTTGCCAAAGGAGTGGCCGGAAAACTGGATGCTATGCTGATCCCGGCATTTTCCATGCTGATTAAACAAGGGGTTGCCTGCGCGGTAGAGGGAGACATTAAAGTGGCAATGGCCATGAGTATTCTCAAAACCATCTCCGGCACCGGCCAACTTTCTGAAATGTACTCCATTGACTTTGACGAAGATGTTTGCATTATTGGCCACTCCGGCTCGGGCGATGCAGATATCAGCGTAGAAAAGAAGCCCACCATGAAAATTGTTCCGGTATTCCATGGAAAAACGGGCGGTGGCTATCTGACGCAGTTTTATCCGCCTGTAGGCCCAGTCACTTATCTTGGCATTACGCAGGATCAGGATGGGCACTTTAAATTTGTTGTGGCAGAAGGGGAAAATCAGGAGGGTCCGATTTTTACGTTTGGAGACACCAATATGCGCACGAAATTTACCTGCGGAGCACGGGAGTTCTGCAACCGTTGGAGTCAGGCAGGACCGACGCATCATATGGCGGCAGCAATAGGTCACCATATTGACACCATTTTAAAGGTGGCAGAAATTTTTGATGTGCCGGTAGATGTTATTACCAGATAAGGAGAAACGGAAATGAAAGATATTTTAACCGCACCGTGGATGATAGAAATGATCCGCACGGCGGACAATATGTACCAGCATGGTTGGGATGAACGCAACGGCGGCAACATTAGCCTGTTGTTGGAGGAAGAACAGGTATGTGAATACGTGGAAACGAAGAAGGTTCTGCGTACTTTGGAAACAGGATTTACTGCACCTTCTCTGGAAGGAAAGTATTTCCTTGTTACCGGAACCGGAAAGTATTTCAAAAACGTAAAATACGCGCCGGAAGTTAATCTGGGTCTGGTACATCTGATAGCGGAAGGTAGAACCGCTGAGTTACTTTGGGGATTTACTGATGGAGGCTGCTTTACCTCTGAGTTCCCGGCGCATATGATGAGCCATGCAGAGCGGCTGAAAGTGGATGCAGAAAACCATGTGGTCATGCACTGTCATCCAACCAACCTGCTTGCTATGACGTATGTCCATACACTGGATGAAAAAGCGTTTACAAGAACTCTTTGGCAGATGTGCACCGAGTGCATTGTCGTCTTCCCGGACGGCGTTAATATTTTGCCGTGGATGCTCTGCGGCACCAATGAAATTGGTCTTGCTACTGCCGAAAAAATGCAGACAGCCCGACTTGTGGTGTGGGCACAGCATGGAATTTATGGTGCCGGAAAGGACTTAGATGAAACCTTTGGCCTGATTGAAACCGCCGAAAAAGCGGCAGAAATCTATATGAAAATTGCCCATCTGCCAATCCTGAACAGCATTACCGATGAGCAAATGCACCTGTTGGAAGGTCGCTTTGGGGTAACGGCCAGAGCGGGATACCTGTCTTAACAGAAGAAACCGCATTTTACAACCATGCTTTTTGGAAAACATAGAACTAAAACTTCTACAAAAGAAAGAGTTTCAGACTTGTAGGTCTGAAACTCTTTTATTTTTTGAACTTTTGGGTATAATAAGACTAAAAGATACAGGAGGTGCGTTATGGCTGAATTAATCAACCGACCCCAATATTTGAATCAGTTGATTCAAAACAAGGATGTGGATTTGGTGAAAATAGTCACCGGTATCCGACGTTGCGGGAAATCCTCTTTGCTTGATCTGTTTCATGCTTATCTGTTAAAGCACGGCGTTTCAGATTCCCAGATTATTCACATGAATATGGAATCTTTGCGCTATCGTGACTTAACTGATTACCTTTCCTTTTATGATTATGTCAGCACGCAAATCGCAAAGGAAGGCAAGACTTACCTTATCTTTGATGAACTACAGATTGTGGAGCATTGGGAAAAGGCAATTGAATCCTTTCGCCTGGACTTTGATGTAGACATCTACATTACGGGTTCTAATGCATATCTATTGTCTACGGAATTTTCAACACTGCTTTCCGGCAGATATGTGGAAATCCGAGTGTTGCCGTTGTCTTTCAAGGAATTCCTGGATTTCTATGAATTCCCAGGTGATATGACAATGGATGAAAAGTTTCAAAAGTATCTTCAGTTCGGCGGGATGCCTATTCTGAGAGAATACAAGTTCAATGAAGCAAGAAGTAACCAGGCATTAGAGGGTATCTATTCTACCGTGGTGCTAAGGGATATTTTGCAGCGCAATAGCGGGGTAGACCAGGCAATGCTTCAAAAGATTATGCTGTTTCTTTGCTCTAACATCGGTAGTATCACTTCTCCGAATAGCATTGGGAATGTGCTCTCTCATGAGGGCGACATTCAACCTGGAAAGCAGAAAAATATTGCCGGAAAAACGGTGGATAAATATATTTCTATGCTTCGTAATGCGTTTGTATTTTTTTCCGTCGGCCGGTACGATGTGAAAGGGAAACAGCTTCTGAAAACACTGGGGAAAAACTATATTATCGACTTGGGCTTTCGCAACATGCTGTTGGGATATCGAGACGCAGATCGTGGGCATATTCTTGAAAACGTCGTGTTTCTGGAACTGATCCGCCGGGATTACCGTGTATATATTGGTAAGGTTGGGGAAACAGAGGTTGACTTTGTTGCAGAAAAACCGAATGACAAAATATATATTCAGGTAACAGAAAGTATGCAGTCACCGGAAACTCGCGAACGTGAGCTTCGGCCGTTGCGTATGATCTCAGATAATTATGAAAAAATTGTACTATCTATGGACCGCAATTTCATTAATTCCTATGATGGAATCCGGTCGCTGAATTTGATTGACTGGCTGCTGGCTGAATAACTTGTGCTTGGCGAGGTAGCTCCTTTGCTTTTGAAAAGCGGTGCGCTATTAAACCAACAAAGCGTTCAATATTTGTTAATTTTTTCGGCAGAAAGCGGTTTATAATATAAGTGTCCGATTTCAAAAATTTATATGCAAAGGAGAGAAAATGATGCAAGAAAAGAAAGTTGCAGTTGTTACCGGCGCGGCCCGCGGAATGGGCTTTGCTGCCGCAAAGAAACTCTGCGAAAAGTACCATGTTATTCTGACAGACGTAAACCAGGAAAACCTGGATGCTGCTGTCAAGGAGCTGACGGAAGCAGGCTTCTCCTGTGAAGGAAAGAAAGTAGATGTCAGTGACCGCGGGGCCGTGGCCGAACTGGCGCAGTACGCTGCCACAAAAGGCCAGGTACAGGCTTCCGTAAACATTGCCGGCTTGTCTCCGTCCATGTCGGATGCCAAGAAGATTTGGACCGTAAATGCCCTGGGCACCGTTTATATGGCAGAGGAATTTACCAAGGTAATGACAGAAGGCGCCTGCATTTTGAACTTTTCGTCCATGTCCGGAGATATGCTGCCGGACCTGGCCGTTGTCCGGATGTTCCACAATCTGGAAAGCCGGAACCTGGAAACCTATAAAAAGGTAATGTATAAGCTTTTGGATTTGATGCCCGCCACCTTCGGCCCGGCCATGGGCTACATGCTGTCCAAGAACTTTGTAAATTATTATGCTGCGCTGTATTCCAGAAAGCTGGTAGACACGGGAATTCGCTGTGTTACCATCAGCCCCGGTGACTTTGCCACGCCAATGGGCATGCTGGAAAAGGACGGCGCCGCCACCTATCTTCCGGGTGCCTCTATCCGCCGCTTCGGCCAGCCGGAAGAAATGGCGTTCCTGGTAGACTGCGTAGTAGACGAACGCAACAGTTACCTGACCGGCTGTGAAATTCTGAATGACGGCGGCGTCATTGCCAGCCTGCGCACCAGCATGCTGTACAATGTAAAAGCTACGGTAAAGGCTGCTATTAACCAGTACCACCTGGCAGAAAAGTTCCCGGTGCTGAAAGTGTTTGTAAAAGAGTAGTTGGAGTTTAGCTGTGGGCGGAGACTTAGTTAGCCCATAGCTTTAAAAAGGAAAGGCTGCGGCTTAGAGCGTGGGCTCTAAGTTGCAGCCTTTTTATTTTTGTAATCAGCCTTGTACTTTTTCCATGGCCTTGCGGAGCGGGAGCGCAAGGGCAACCGCTAATACGGTGCAGGTAATGGCTTCAATTAAGCCGTTAATGCCGACGAAGGCAATGGTGAAAGCAAATACATTGGTGCTTCCCAGCTGGGTGGCAAAGCCTTGAATCAGGTCTGTCTTCCAGAAGAAAGCCAGCAGAGTGGTCATGAAGAACAGCGTGTTTAACAGTGCGCCCGCAAGGCCACTGACGCCGTACGCCAAAGCATTTTTCTTCTTAAACGCCTTGAAGATGAGTCCGCAGAGCCAGCCCATTAAACAGCGGGTGGGTACACAGACAAGGAAGGTGGCCACCGGACGAATCTGAAACAGAAGAACGCCGAAGGCGGACAGGCCACTGACGGCCTGGATAAAGCTGGTAATACCAAATGCCAGGCCAAGGATGGCTCCGGCTTTTTCATCCAGCAAGGTTGCGCCCAGGATAACCGGAATGGTAATCAGGGCAATTTCCAATCCTGCGGTTTTAATGTAGCCAATGGGTGTGAAAGCCATTAACAAAAGGATGGCCAGCAGCACCGACAGCTCCGTTAAATACAGGACCCGTGGATTGACACGTGCTTTTTTCATATAAAATTGTCTCCTTTGCTACTGCTCCCAAATGGGATGCAATGCGTTTTGGCGATGTAGTATCGCGCCCTCATGATAGCCTGCCCACTGCTTTTTGTAAAGCCTTTTCTGTCTTGCCTATTGCATATTAATACGTATATAATACAGACATATTATTTTTTTTTTGGGAGGAATAATTCATGAAAAGCGTAAAGAAGATAGTAGCTCTTATCATGGTTCTGGCAATGACCGTTGCGTTTGCCGCTTGCGGCGGGTCCAAGGACAGTGGCTCGCAGAAGGTAAAATTAATTAACATTGCATTGACCGAAGAAGAATATGCATACGGTGTTAATAAAAACGAAACGGAACTGCTGGCACAGTTGAATGACTTTGTTCAGAAGAGCAAGGAAGACGGCACTCTGGAAGAAATCATGAACCACTATTTTGGAGATGGTACTCCGGTCGGCGTTGAGCTTGGTACCGAAGATTCTGCCAAGGATCAGCTGATTATTGCTACCAACTGTGAATTCGCTCCGTTTGAATACCTGGACGGCAGTCTGGCTTATGGCGTTGACATGGAAATGATGAAAGCCTTTGCAGACTCTCTGGGCAAGGAACTGGTTATCAAGAACATGGAATTTGACTCTGTTCTGACCTTCATTGACGCCGGCTATGGCGATGTAGCTGCCACCGGTCTGACCAAGAACGAAGAAAGAGAACAGTATGTTACCTTCTCTGATTCTTACTACAATGCAAACCAGATGATTATTGTAAAGGAAGACGACACCCGCTTTGATGACTGCAAAGACCTTGCAGATGTAGAAAAAGTACTGAACGGTCTGGACTCCAGCACAAAGATTGGTGCACAGAACGGCACTACCGGTAAGCTCTACATTGAAGGCGATGACGGCTTTGGCTTTGCCGGCCTGAAGGCCACCGCCATGGGCTATGCCAACGGTGCCCTTGCCGTACAGGATATGCTGAACGGCAACGTTGACTTTGTTATCATTGACGAAGCTCCGGCCAAGTCCCTGGTAGAAAAGTTTAACGCTGTAGCATAAGGTTAGATGTTCTATGAATAATTGGGGCTTAAAATGGACCACCTTTGTAAACAGCTTCATTGGAAAGGAAGCTTATAAACAGGTCTTAATCGGCTTGGAAAATACAGCTATGATTGCCCTTGGCGGCCTTCTGATAGGCCTGGTCATTGGTACGCTGATTGCGCTTGTCCGGTTACTTCCGCAGAAAAATGCAGCCACAAGGGTTTTCAAGCGGCTGGCGTCTCTTTACGTGGGCTTCTTCCGCGGTACGCCAATGGTAGTACAGTTGCTGCTTGGGTATTATGTTCTGTTCCCGCTGCTTGGCATCCGGGGCGTGCAGGCACTGGTGGTTGCCATTGTCATTTTCGGTATGAACTCCGGCGCTTACGTTTCAGAAATGATGCGTGGCGGCATTCTGTCCGTAGATTACGGACAGACGGAAGCGGGCCGCGCCATCGGTCTGACCTATGGACAGACCATGATGAAAATTGTCATTCCGCAGGCCATCAAGAATATTATTCCAACCCTTGGTAATGAATTTATTACGTTAATTAAGGAAACATCGGTAGTTGGCTACATCGCCTGTACGGATTTGTGCGTAGCATTCCGGAACATCGGCGCCAGCAACTATGAATTTATGGTTCCGTACCTGGTCATGGCGGCAATGTACATTGTCATCATTCTGGTTATGACCCTTCTTGTAAATGCACTGGAAAGGAGGCTGCGGAAGAGCGATGCCAGATAACATCATTTTGAGCGCAAGACATCTGTACAAAACCTTTCAGAAAGCGCAGGGCATGGTAACGGCATTGCAGGACGTCAGCTGTGACATTGCCAAAGGAGAACGGATTGCCATCATTGGTCCGTCCGGCTCCGGTAAATCCACCTTCCTCCGTGCCATGAACCTCCTTGGGGAACCCACCTACGGGGAAGTCTGGTTTGAAGACCAACTCCTGACCCCGGCAGACCCGTATCTGCACTGGGATGTCATGGAAGCCTCCAGAACCTACCAGAAACTGTATTCTTCCTTTGCGAGTCAGCACTCTGATTTGTCTCCGGAGGAGACCAGGGAAGCGCTGATTCAGAAAATTAAAGCGGAGGACCTGCTGCACGAAAAACACGAAGGCCGCGCTTACAAAGAAAAAATGAAGCAGATTGAAAAGGACCACACCCTGAATATTAACCAGGCACGCCAAAGAATTGGCATGGTGTTCCAGCATTTTAATCTGTATAACAATATGACCATTCTGGAAAATGTTACCCTGGGGCCGACTAAGCTGCTGGGGCAGAAGCCGGAAGAGGCGAAGGCTAAAGCAATGGAGTTGCTGGAGCGGGTCAACCTGGCCGACAAGGCCGGGGACTACCCGGGACAGCTGTCCGGCGGCCAGAAGCAGCGGATTGCCATTGTGCGGGCGCTTGCCATGAACCCGGAAGTCATGCTTTTTGACGAGCCGACGTCTGCGCTGGATCCGGAAATGGTTGGCGAAGTGCTGGACGTTATGAAGGAACTGGCAGAGGAAGGCATGACCATGGTTATTGTTACCCATGAAATGGGCTTTGCCCGCGAAGTGGCCTCCCGCGTGCTCTTCATGGCCGACGCCAAACTGGTAGAAGAGGGAACGCCGACAGAAATCTTTGACAACCCGCAGTCGGAACGACTGCAAGATTTCCTGTCAAAGGTACTGTAAGATTCTGTGCAAAATGTAAAGGCTGATTAACGTTTCGTAATGAAAAAGCTGTCAAGCATTTCTTTTTCCGCAAATCGGAAGAAAATACCGAAAAAGCCATAATTACGCCATAAAAAAATGTACTTTTGGACTGTTTCCGCAGAGTTTTGAACATTTATCCTCAAAAAAATAATACGGAAAGTTGTATTTTTCCGTATTGGAACTAAAAATAGGGTATTGACACGAATAATCCGCGAAAACAAGCCAAAAACACGGTTAAGAAGTCCAAAAACGATGCCGCGTCTGTGGGAAAACTCCCGCCGGACGCGGCTCTTTTGCTGCTTTTTTCATAAATTGGCCACATTTTAATACAGATTGTTGTTAAACAATTCCGGCAAAAGTGTTTCACGCCCCTGATTTCCTCATTTCCAGCGGTGGGTAGCTATATGAGGCAAACCCTTTTCCAGATTACCTCATTTCCGGCTGCGGCCAGCAGTATGAGGTAATTCCTTCTCTGGCTTACCTCATTTCCGGTTGCGGCCAGCCATATGAGGTAATTCCTTCTCTGGTTTACCTCATATTGGGCCGGGTCTCGGAATCTGAGGTACTTTACGAAAATAACCTTCGCCCCAGTAGACCCAACCGTTCCCGATTTACCTCATTTCCAGCTGCAGACAGCCATATGAGGTAATTCCTTCTCTGGTTTACCTCATATTGGGTTGGGTCTCGGAATCTGAGGTACTTTACGAAAATAACCTTCGTCCCGACAGACCCACCCGTTCCCAATTTACCTCATTTCCAGTTGCGGCCAGCAATATGAGGTAAATTCTTCACTGGTTTACCTCATATTGGGCCGGGCCTTGGAATCTGAGGTACTTTACGAAAATGACTTTCGTCCCGACAGACCCAACCGTTCCCAATTTACCTCATTCCCAGCTGCGGCCAGCCATATGAGGTAATTCCTTCTCTGGTTTACCTCATATTGGGTTGGGTCTTGGAATCTGAGGTGCTTTACGAAAATAACCTTCGTCCCGACAGTTACAACTATCTCCAAATTACCTCATTTCCGGCTGCGGCCAGCAGTATGAGGTAATTCTTTCTCTGGTTTACCTCATTTCCAGTTGCAGCCAGCCATATGAGGTAATTCTTTCTCTGGTTTACCTCATATTGGGCCGGGTCTTGGA
>CAVFBE010000017.1:0-13027 GCA_963620745.1 Muribaculaceae bacterium
TGGGAAGAGCTAACCCAGGGAAGCCGAAGCAATTGGTGTTAATCTGGGTAGAGCTAACCAGAGGGAACCAAAAAAGTTGGAACTAACTGGAGAAGAGCTAACCCGGGGAAGCCAACCAATGGAGTAAAAGTAGTTATAAGGGAGTTTTTTGTAATGAAGAAAAAGAGCACACTCATTCTGGCCGTCATTACCGTTCTGGCAATGATCTTTTCTATGGCAATTCCTACCTTTGCGGCGTCTGCGCCGACAGAGGACGGTACTTATGAAGTTGCCGTAAAGATGATGCACGCAGAAAAAGATAAGACCTCTATGGGTAACAAATATCTGGTGCAGACCGGCCTTCTGACCGTAAAAGATGGCAGCAAAACGTTGACCATTGCTACTGCGGAAGATGTAGACGGTATGCAGTTCTGGTACTACAAGAACGGTGGCGTAGAAGGGGATACTGTTGAAGTAAAGTCTTCCGGTAAAACCAAGATTGCCGGTACCACCTATGCCAATGCCTATACGTTCCCGGTTAAAAGTAGTGGTTCTTATGTTGGCGTAAAGTTTGCCGCACCGGGCATGCCGATGTCTCCATCCGCCCGGATTTATATTGACTACGGCAGCGCCAAGCTGGTATCCGGAAGCAAGAGCAGCAAGTCAGATGACAAGTCCAAGGCGGATGATGACAAGAACGCTGACACAAAGGACAGCAACAAGTCCGCGGACAAGGATGCAGAAGACGAAGATGCTGATTTCAAGGATGCCGAAGCCAAGGATGCAGACGACGCAGGCGATGCGGATGACGCTGATGCAGAAGTAGAATCCGAAACAGAAGAAACTACTGAAACCGCCGGTGGATCCAAGAAAACCGCTATTGTCTGGGTTGCTGTCTGCTTTGCCGTTGCAGGTGTAGCAATTATTGTTGTTCTGGCAGTGAAGGAAAAAAAGAGCTCTAAAGGAACTACGGGTACTGCAGAAACTGAAAAAGCGGAAGAAAGCAAGAGCACAGAAGCTGGTAAGAAGGAGTAAGAGCCAATGAAAGAAGCATTTCAGAAATTTCAGGTCAAAGACTTCGTCTTCCTGGCCATCCTTTCTGCGGCCATGACCCTGTGCGGCGGAATTACCATGCCACTGGTCATGCATACCACTCTGTTTGGTTTGCGGAACCTGGCGGCAGCCCCGATTTATGCCTGCTTTGTTGCCATCGGTCTGATGAAAGTGCGGAAGCCGGGTGCGCTGACCATTATTGGTCTGTTCTCCGGTGCGCCGCTGGTGTTCTTCTCGCCGGTCATGTTCTTCAACAGCTTTGTTTCTGCCATTCTGGCAGAAGCACTGATGCTGCTGATTTTCCGTGGCTATCAGAAGAAGAGCTCCGTTTTTGTTACCTCCGGCATTTACATGCCGTTGTCTATTCCCATTTCTGTTCTGTTTAGTCTGTGGCTGAACGGGCAGAGCTATGAGCAGTTGCTGAATACGAAGCCGTGGATTTCTGTTTTAATGTGCCTTGGCACCATTATCCTTGGCTTTGCCGGAGCAGCCCTTGGTATGAAAATTGCCGCCGAGCTGCAGAAAGCCGGAAAACTGAAACCCTACGGAGAAGATAAGGATGCTTGATGCTTTTCAGGTAAAGAAGCCCTTTTATCCGCTGATTTCCTTTGCGGTGTCCCTGCTGGTACTGGTGTTTGGGATGCTGTTTTCCAAAAGCTACTGGTCTTTTGCCTTTGCGGGAGTACTGTTTTTACTGTACTCCTGTTTTGGCTTGTTTAAGGGCCTTTGGAAAATGACGGTAAGCATGCTTGCCTGTGGTTTGGTTATTGGTGGACTGGCTTTTGTTACTAACCATAATTTTGATGCCTTCTGGCAGACCGTGGTGCGCTTTGTCCTGATTGGAATGTGTGCGGTGCCGATGGTAACTACATCGCCGGCGAACCTGACCCGGTGCCTGACGCAGCTGCATTGCCCACGGGTTATTACCCTTGGTATGCTTGTTACTCTGCGATTTATTCCCATTCTGGTTACCGAAGTTAAACGCATTTGGGAAGCCATGCGGGTTCGCGGGGCTAATGTAAACTGGTACCGTCCGTCCAGCCTGTACCGTGCCTTCTTTATTCCGTTGATGATGCGGATTATCGGGATCTCGGATACGCTGTCCCTGTCCTTGGAGACCAGGGCGTTTACGCTGGATGACGCACCGGCAACGGTGTATGGCAGAGTGGATCTGCATGCGCGGGACATTGTATTTCTGGTGGTATCGGTTGCCGCCTGTGTAGGAACGGGGGTACTGGTATGGACGCACTAAAACTGGAGCACATCTGTTTTTCCTATGACGGAAGCAAGGAACCCATTTTTGAAGACGCTAATCTGACACTGGAATATGGCGACTTTGCGCTGCTGTCCGGTGTGTCCGGGGAAGGAAAGAGTACCTTACTTTCCATCATCAACGGTATGATACCGTTCATTACTCCCGGAAAACTGGAAGGAACGGTTGCGCTGGACGGACAAGTGGTCAATGATGTGAAAGTCAGTGAACGGTCCAAAGTCCTTGGCACCGTATTGCAAAACGCGGATGAGCAGATTGTGTATGACCTGGTCCGGGACGAAATTGCCTTTGGCTGTGAAAACCGGAATGTACCGGTACCGGAAATAGAGGAGCGTATCAGGGAAAGCACTGCGCTAATGAAGCTGAATCCGGACGCCCGCACACGTCTGTTGTCCGGCGGCCAGAAGCAACGGCTAATTACTGCGTCTACGCTGGCCATGCAGCAGAAGATTATTATTCTGGATGAGCCGCTGGCCAACCTGGACGTGGAGGGCGCACATGTCCTGCTGGGGGTGCTGAAAACCCTGGCAGAAAAGGGCTACGCTATTTTACTGGTAGAGCACCGGTTAGATGTAGTGCTTCCTTATGTAAATAAGGTTATGTATATTCATGACAAACAAGTGGTTGTCAGCACCCAGAAGCAGGACATTGGGCGCGCCGACCGGGTCATCCCGGCGGAGGCGCTGCCGCACGCCGTCGGGACGGAACCGGTCCTGCGCGGGCAGCACCTGGTGTTTGCCGCCGGTGGGCGCAACATTATAGATGACTTAGACATAGACCTGTACCCTGGGGAACGCGTAGTCCTGTTGGGCACTAACGGTTGCGGCAAAACCACCCTGCTGCGGACCCTGGCCCGGCTGAATCAGCTGACGGAAGGGACGCTGGAACAGCATCTGGTGCCGTCTTCCAGACGGAAAAAGCCGGGTGCGGCCTGGTTTAAGAAGGTTGGCTTTGTGTATCAGAATCCGACTTATCAGTTGTTCATGCCGACCTTGCTTTCCGAGGTGGCCTTCCGTGCCACGTCGGAAGAAAAAGCAAGGGAAATGATTGACGCATTCGGCCTTTCCGGTTTGGAAGACCGGCACCCGCAGTCCCTTTCCGAAGGGCAGAAGCGCCGGGCCGGCCTGGCAGCCATTTGCGCCGGACAGCCGGAGGTCCTGTTCCTGGATGAACCCACGGTGGGTCAGGATTATGAAAATTTGTTGCGCATTGTAACCAAAATCAATAAAATCAATCAGGAAACGGGATGCACCGTGGTAACGGTAACCCATGACCGTCGCTGTGCCGGCGCCATGGCGGACCGCGCCCTGATTATGAATCATGGAAAAATAACGGAGCAGGGAGACGCCTCCTTTGCAGACCGCTATTTAAATAAACAGTTTATGTAAACTGAGGAGTGAAAGAATGATTAAGACAAGACTTTTAGAGCAAGTACCTTCTTCCAAGAAGTACATTGCTTTGACAGTTCTTGCTCAGTGGATCAAACTATGTGCAAACATCGGCATGATGTTTATTCTGGCACATATTTTGCAGCTGATTTTAGCCGGAACCACACTGACTGCAGGAACTCTTCTGCCGTATCTTTTGGGCATTGTGGCCGTTATGGCCGTGCGTTACGCCTGTGGCGTAAGCAGCTCCAGAACGTCCTTCCTGGCGTCTGCCGAAGTTAAGAAAGTGTTGCGTAAGCAGATGTATCAGAAGCTGACTCGCATGGGGGCAGGATATCATGAAAAGGTGTCCACCTCTGAAGTGCTGCAGGTCTTTGTAGAAGGCGTAGACCAGCTGGAATTGTACTTCGGTAAGTATCTTCCGCAGTTCTTCTTTGCCATGCTGGCGCCGGTAACCCTGTTTGCCGTATTGTCCTTTGTCAGCTGGAAAGCCGCTTTGGTATTGCTGGTTACCGTACCGCTGATTCCGCTGTCCATTGTGGCAGTGCAGAAGTTTGCCAAGCGTCTGCTCGGCAAATACTGGGGCGTTTACGTTAACCTGGGTGACACCTTCCTGGAAAACATTCAGGGTCTGACTACCCTGAAAGTGTATCAGGCAGATGAACGCAAGAACGTAGAAATGAACGAAAAAGCAGAAGAATTCAGACGCATTACCATGAAGGTTCTGACCATGCAGCTGAACTCGGTCAGCGTCATGGACATTGTTGCTTATGCCGGTAGTGCCGTTGGTGTTGTTATTGCCATTGTCCAGGTAAGCCACGGGGTTATTACCCTGCCGCAGGCCTTCCTGATTATTATGCTGGCAGCCGACTTCTTCCTGCCACTGCGTTTACTTGGCTCTTATTTCCATGTTGCCATGAACGGCATGGCCGCCAGTGACAAGCTGTTCAAGCTTCTGGATACTCCGGAAGACGAACAGGGCACCCTGGTTCCGGCCAGCTTTGAAAGTGACATTGTGCTGAAGGATGTTTCCTTCTCTTACGATAAAGAAAAGATGGTATTGCAGAATATTTCTGCCACTATCCCGAAGAATAGCCTGATTTCCATTGTCGGCGAATCCGGCTGTGGCAAGAGTACCATTTCTTCCTTAATTTGCGGTATTACCAAGGGCTATGAAGGCAGTATTCAGCTGGATGGCACGGAAATCCGTGACTGTAAGGAATCTGCGCTGATGGATCACATTACCTCCGTCAGCTTCAACAGCTATCTGTTCACCGGTACCGTAAAGGAAAACCTGCTGATGGGTAAACCGGACGCAACAGATGACGAACTGATTGCCGCTCTGCAGACGGTTAACCTTTGGGATTTCCTCAGCTCCGAGCAGGGCCTGGATACCAAACTGCTGCAGCAGGCAAGCAACTTCTCCGGCGGTCAGCGCCAGCGCCTTGCCCTGGCAAGAGCGTTGCTGCATGACACGCCAATCTACGTCTTTGACGAAGTTACCTCCAACATTGACGTAGAAAGTGAAAATGACATTATGGCCGTCATTCACAATATGGCCAAATCCAAAACCGTTCTCCTGATTTCCCATCGTTTGGAAAATGTGGTGGGCTCGGACGAAATCCTTCTCCTGGACGGCGGCCACCTGGCCGAAGCCGGAACGCACGAAGCGCTGATGGCACAGAAAGGGAAGTATTACACCATGTTCTCTACCCAGGCACAGCTGGAACAGTATGCAAAGGAGGACGCTGCCGTATGAAAAGAAAACAAAGCGGTCTGAAAATTATGAGCAGACTGATTGTCTTAGTAAAACCGCTGGCGGGCTACATGTGCCTTGCCATCACCCTTGGTGTGCTGGGCTTCTTATGTGCCATTCAGATTACCGTTGCCGGTTCTATGACCCTGCTGACAGCGGCCGGCATTGAAGGCGGCATTGCCATTAAGACCGGTTGCATTTGCATTCTGGTATTTGCTGTTTTGCGCGGCTTCCTGCACTATGGCGAGCAGGGATTTAACCACTTCATTGCCTTCAAACTGCTTGCCCTGATTCGGGACAAGGTGTTCCGTGCCATGCGCCGTCTGTCTCCGGCAAAGCTGGAAAGTAAGGACAAGGGTAACCTGGTTTCCATGATTACCAGTGACATTGAATTGCTGGAAGTCTTTTATGCACACACGATCTCGCCGATTTTCATTGCCCTGATTACGTCGGTTATCATGCTGATCTTTATCGGGCGATACAGTGGCTGGCTGGCCCTGGTAGCCTGTCTTGCTTATATTACGGTCGGCGTTATTATTCCTCTTGTTTCTTCCAAGAAAAACAAGGATGTGGGAATGACCTACAGAGAATCCTCCGGCGCCCTGTCCGGCTATGTCCTGGATAGCATGCGCGGCCTGCTGGAATCTCTGCGTTATAACAGCACCGAACAGCGTCTGTCCGAAATGGACGAACGCACGGATGAACTGAACGGATTACAGAATCAGCTGAAGAAAATGGAAGGGCACAGCGCTTCCATTACGGACGTTGCCATTATTTTCTTCTCTGTTGCCATGCTGCTGACCGGTCTTGGCCTGTATCAGGCGGGCGCCATCGGCTTTGACGGTATGTTAGTTTCCACCGTTGCCATGATGAGCTCCTTCGGCCCGGTAGCCGCTCTGTCCGGTCTGGCCGGTAACCTGACGCACACCCTTGCGGCAGGCGAACGTGTTCTGGGCATTCTGGACGAAGTTCCGGCAGTAGAAGAAAACGAAGACGGTGCAGAAGTTTCCTTTAACGGTATGGAAGCCGAACACGTTGGCTTTGCCTACGGGGAAGAAAAGATTCTGGACGACTTCAACATGCAGATTGAACCGGATCAGGTTATCAGTGTGACCGGCCCGAGCGGCTCCGGTAAGTCCACCGCCCTGAAACTGATGATGCGCTTCTGGGATGTACAGGAGGGCGCCATGAAAATGTCCGGCACCAACATTAAGGACCTGAAGACTTCTAACCTCAGAAGCAATCAGGCCCTGGTTAGTCAGGAAACCCATCTGTTTAATGAATCCATTGAAGCCAACATCAAGATTGCGGACAATAATGCCACCCATGAACAGGTAGTAGAGGCCGCCAAGAAGGCTTCCATTCACGACTTCATCATGACCCTGCCAAAGGGTTATGACACCAATGTCGGCGAACTGGGTGACCTGCTTTCCGACGGCGAAAAGCAGCGGATTGGTCTTGCCCGTGCTTTTCTGTGCAACGCTCCTATGATCCTTCTGGATGAGCCGACCAGCAACCTGGATAGCTTAAACGAAGGTCACATCCTGCGCTCCATTAATGAAGCCAAGCAGGGCAAGAGCATCATTCTGGTTTCCCACAGAAAGTCCACCGCAAAGATTGCAGATAAATCCTATACGGTATACAGAGGCAGACTATCATGAAGCACAGAATTGAACTGGAAAAGAAGGTATTCCCCAAAATGGCAGAAATCTACTGCCACGGTAACCATGGCACCAAGGGAAAGGAACTCTGCCCGGATTGCCAGGAGCTGTGCAAGTATGCACTGAATCGCCTGGACCATTGCCGCTGGGGAGATGACAAAACCTTCTGCTCCCAGTGCCCCTGCCACTGCTACCGTCCGGACATGCGGGAACGCGTTAAAGAACTGATGCGTTACTCCGGTCCCCGCATGGCTCTTTACCATCCCATCCTTTGCGCCGCCCACGGCTGCGCCACCGCCCTTGCCGTCATCAAGGACAAAATGAAAAAGGCTAAAGAACACGCGGATTAGAAATTTGGCTCTTGACATTTGAAAAAAAGGGAAGTAAACTTTCTGACAAGATAAGAGGCAAGGACGTCTGTTATGAAACGGGCGTCCTTGTCTTTTTTTAGTTTGTTAGGGGGAATGTATTCATGAATGTAACATCCGTCATTGACACTTTCTGGGTCTATCTGGCCGCTATCCTGGTCTTCTTTATGAACCTGGGCTTTGCTTCGGTAGAAGCCGGCTTTGCCCGATCCAAGAACACCGTTAACATCCTGTCCAAAAACTTTATTGTTTTTGCCGTTTCGTCCCTGGGCTTCCTTTTCCTTGGCTGGGGCCTGATGTTCGGGGGAGATAATCCTTTCATTGGAACGGAGCACCTGTTCATTCTTGGATCTTCGGATCATTCGTTTTATGCAGATACACTGACTTCAGAAGTACCGTTCTGGGGCAAGGTTTTCTTCCAGCTGGTCTTCTGTGGAACCGCAGCCACCATTGTTTCCGGTGCGGTTGCAGAACGGATTAAATATGTTTCTTTCATTATTTTCTCCTTTGTTCTGACCCTGTTCATTTACCCGATTGTTGGTCACTGGATCTGGGGCGGCGGCTGGTTGTCTGACCTTGGCTTCTTAGACTTTGCCGGTGACACCGTGGTTCACTCCGTAGGTGGCTGGGCTGCTTTGTCCGGCGCCTTAATTCTTGGGCCACGTATTGGCAAGTACGGCAAAGACGGAAAGCCACGGGCCATTCCCGGACATAACATGTCCCTTGCCGTTATTGGTTTGTTTGTTCTGTGGCTTGGCTGGTTCGGATTCAACCCGGGCTCTACCATGAGCTTCCAGCATCCGGCCGATGTCATGCACATTCTGTTTACCACCAACGCATCTGCCATTGCCGCTGTTTTAACCTCCACCATTACGTCCTGGATTGTCATTGGCAAGCCGGACCTGGGTATGACCATCAACGGATGCCTGGCCGGTCTGGTAGCCATCACCGGCGGCTGCGCCTACGTTTCCGTAGAAGCGTCTCTTCTGATTGGCGCCATTGCCGGTGTCATTGTAGTGCTGTTGGTTGGCTTCTTTGATAAGGTCGGCGTAGACGACCCGGTAGGTGCCACTTCGGTTCACCTTGGCTGCGGCGTCTTTGGTACTATTTGTGTAGGCCTCTTTGCCAAGGAAGGCGTTACCACAGTATCTACTGTAAACGGTTTGTTCCACGGCGGCGGGTTCCACCTGCTGGGCGTTGAACTGCTTGGTATTGTTGCCGTCGGCGCCTTCGTATTCCTGACTTCTTCCTTAACCTGGTTTGCACTGAAGAAGACTATTGGCATCCGTGTTACCGCAGAAGAAGAACGCGTCGGCCTGGACATTGGCGAACACGGCAACTTTGCGTATCCTGACTTCATGATTGCTACCGAACCAATGGATCCGTCCCACTACTTCACCAGAGCACAGAAGGAATCTGCAGCCGAAGCCGCCGCCAAAGAAGCGGAAACCACCAAGATTGCAGAAAACCTTCCGGTAGAAATAGAAAAAGAACTGCAAACTTCTGCCATTTCTGCAGCTGCCGCAAAGATTGCCGCTGCATCGCTGGCTGAAACGGCTACCACGGCTGCCGCAAACAAGCTGACCAGAGTAACCGTTATTATGAATCCGGATAAGCTGTATCCGTTGCAGGAAGCCCTGGAAACCATCGGCATTACCGGTATGACCGTAACCAACGTTTCCGGCTACGGTATCCAGAAGGGCCATGGCGCATCCTTCCGCGGCGCCCCAATTGATACTCGCCTGATGCCGAAGGTAAAGATTGACGTAGTTGTATCCAAGATTCCGGTTGAAACCGTAGTGGAAACCATTGAAACGGTACTGCATACCGGTCAGATTGGAGATGGCAAGATCTTCATCTATGATGTAGACAATGTCATTAAAGTTCGTACGGGCGAGCAAGGCTATGACGCTCTGCAAGACGTTTACCCATTAGAAGAAACTGAATAATTGCTGATCCCACTTTGCGCGGTGCTCCTTCCTTGACCGCGCAAAGGAAAGCCGGAGCCGAATGACATGCTGCCATTCCAGCTCCGGCTTTTTTTAGATGGGTATGTCCTTTTACCGCCAGCACTTTATGAAAACCAATGTTCCGCATAAGCTTTCAGAAAAGAATTCACTACGGATATGAACAGTTCCTTTGGGATTCGTACTCCGCCTAACTCGTGGTTAAAGTGGACGCCTGTTTCTGGATCTTTATTATTCCATGAGATTTCTACATTTTCTCCTACAAGTTGGAAATATAAATCCGCCAGAATTGCGCCATTAGAAGCAGGGTGCCATCTGTGCCGAAGATTCCATTCGTCAAGACAATCATAATATGCGTCGAACTCATCATCGTCGTCTGAGTCGAACTCACGAGCATTGATGTCTTTTATAGCCGCATATTCTCCATCAACAGCCACAGGATATGGATCTTCCACCATATTATTGAGAAAGTCTCTGAGCCAAAAGGCAAGCTCATCAAGATTCCATCTAGTGGTGCGTACTTGACCATTCCGTTTAAACGCAAGGATGTTATCTCCTTGAACTAACATTTCAACTTCAGTTTCATGTGACTCATCAAAAAACGTGTACGTAATTGAAAAAAGAGGTACATGACTAGTATTGGATGTTGGCATGATTATTTTTTTCCTTTCCTGATTCGGTTATATTCTGCTCTGGTTATTTTGCCGTCAGAAAGCCTCCTCTTCAGAACGCCAAAAGGTATGACTCTTGGCTTAGAAACCTCATAAGGTAGTTAGATCTGATAAGTCTTCTATTTCAATTTTGGGCATTTCGATATTATCATTCTTGATGAACATAAGCATATAGATTGGGTAGTATATCAGATTTCCTTTTACTTCAACATTGTAATTTGACAAAACAAAAGCTTCTTCTATGGAATAATTAGATATTTCCATAATATTACTGAGTGCAGAATGCCTTTGATAATTTTTACCGCTTTTAACTTCAATTGGCAGGACTTTTCCGCTGTATTCAATTACAAAATCAAGTTCACCAAATTTTTTACTATTGTAATAGTAAAGCTGTTTAAACCCATGAGCCTTTAGTTCTTGAGCAACTACATTTTCATACAGTGAACCATAGTTAATATCCTGATTGTCGGATAACATCTGTATTTTTGTTGCTTTTCCGTATATTGTGGTCAGCATACCAATGTCTGATAAAAAAAGTTTAAACAAACTGCTTTTTTCGTTAAGAAGTAACGGTAACGAAGGAACAGAAACATTATATACAGGCAATGCTACACCGGCACTTGCAAGCCAAATAAAGTTATCCTCACTTCTTTCATAACGAAGCCCCTTTTTTATGTCTGCAAAATTAAATCTTTTATTGCTTGAATTTAATTCAGCAGGGATCAAGTCGTAAATTTGCGTTAAATATGGTTTCTTTTCCTCTTTTTCGTATCGTGTAAAATCTTTCTTATACTGCACTACGATATCTTCGTGCTCGGATATAACATCTTCTAAACTTTTTGTCTTTTTGAAATGCTCAACAGCAGAAGGCATGCCACCAACATTTAAGTAGGTATTGAATATTTGCATCATCCGGTTATGGACAGTCTCATTTACCGGGGTACGATCAACAAAAGATTTATAAAGTGATTCTTTTAAGCTTTCTGTAAAATTGTATATTTGCAAAAATTCTTCAAAGTCCATAGGGTACATTGTCAGTGTTTTCAAATATCCTACAGGCGCTGATTTTAGATCTTTAAGTTCAACACCAAGAAGTGACCCGCTAAACACATACCTAAAGGAGCCTTCATCCACCCAAAATTTTATTTTTGTTGTTAGTTCCTTAAATTCCTGAATTTCATCAAAAAAAATGAAGGTTTTTCCTTTGATGAAGGGCTTCTCTGAAAATAAAGAAAGATTTGTAATCATATCATCAACGGTTTCACTCTTTTCGAGTAAAGAAGGAAGCTCTGGTGTTTTCAACAAATTAAATTCTACATAGTCACACTGCTCATTTTTTAATGTTTCTCTGATAATGTAGGTTTTTCCTACCTGTCTTGCACCGTCAATCAGCAACGCTTTTTTTTCAGTTTTTATCCATTCTATAATGGACTTTTCAACTTTTCTGTGCAGCATACTTTAAGCACCTCCATACAAATCATAACGTAGTATTGACATTTATACAACGATTTTTCTACTGAAAATGACATTTTTTCCTAGCTTTAAAAGCTGAATTTGACATTTTTTCTTACGGCAAAAAATAAAGCTGCCTGAAAATGAATGTGGACAAACCGGAAAATAGTGTTATACTTGCATTGGTTAGCAAAAGCTAACTCGCAAAAAAGAAGGAGGAAAACAGATGAGCACTTTAGTTTTACTTCGACACGGAGAAAGTCAGTGGAACCTGGAAAACCGGTTCACCGGCTGGACGGACGTGGATCTGTCGCCGAAAGGCGTGGAAGAGGCCAGGTCCGCAGGACAGCTGCTGAAGGAAAAGGGCTACCACTTTGATATTGCATTTACGTCTTATTTGAAGCGTGCCAACCACACGCTGGACCTGGCCTTACAGGAAATGGGCCAGATGGATATTCCCATTCAGAAAAGCTGGAAACTAAATGAACGCCACTATGGCGCGCTGCAGGGGTTGAATAAATCTGAAACCGCAGCCAAATATGGCGAAGAGCAGGTAAAAATCTGGCGCAGATCCTTTGACGTCCAGCCGCCGGCACTGACACCGGAAGACGACCGGAACCCGGCAAAGCAGGACCTGTATAAAGACGTTGACCCGAAGGAACTGCCGCTGACCGAAAGCCTGAAGGAGACCATTGCTCGCGTCATCCCTTATTATGAAAGTGAAATTCTGCCGCTCCTGAACAGCGGCAAGGAGGTTATTATTGCGGCACACGGGAACTCGCTCCGGGCGCTGATTATGTATTTTGACCAGCTGACTAAGGAAGAAATTACCGGCGTCAATGTGCCGACCGGCGTGCCGCTGGTGTATGAATTTGGCGCAGATGGCAAGGTAGAAAAGAAATTTTATCTTGGCGATGCAGCTGCCATTGAAGCCAAAATGGCCGCCGTTGCTGCCCAAGGAACCGCTAAAAAATAAGGAAAGGAAACGTATACCGAAGACACTACCATTGCGGACCTGGCTGTTGCACTGAATATCTGCCAGATTAAGACCGGTGCTCCAAGTCGCACGGAACGGGTAGCAAAATACGACCAGTTGCTGCGGCTTGAAGAAGAACTTGGCAATGCCGCCGTTTATCCAGGCATGTCCGCCTTCAACGTAAAGCGCTAACCCGAGACTCTACGTGCACCATGTAACACACGTCCTTCCTTAATATAACGTTTAACGTGGTGCACTTTTCGGCTTTACTGAATCATACTAACAGCAGTTGTAGTTCATGCAGAAGGTGTGGCGTAAAGTCGCACTTTCGGTGTCCACTTTATTGACTTAAGACCATTATCCACTTTGCCACACGGAAATGGATTTCGTGTGGCAAACCAGAGTTGCAATGCAAGTTTGCCACACGCGAAAGGCTGGAATAGCTGGGTGCTGATTGGTGACTGCTGATTATTGTGGCAAACT
>CAVFBE010000018.1:0-45604 GCA_963620745.1 Muribaculaceae bacterium
TGTGGGTAATAATCAGCAAAGACTTGTCTGCTTCTTTCTGGAATTCCGCAACACCTTCAGAAACCGTGCGTACAGCATCTACGTCCAGGCCGGAGTCTGTTTCGTCCAGAATGGCCAGCTTCGGATCCAGCATCAGCAGCTGCAGAATTTCAGACTTCTTTTTTTCGCCGCCGGAGAAGCCCACGTTCAGGTCCCGGTCGGAATAAGATTCATCCATTTGCAGTAGTGCCATTTTCTTCCGGATATTCTTCCGGAAATCCCAAAGACGAACCCGTTCTCCGGTTTTCTGTTCCAGAGCAGAACGGATAAAATTAGATAACGTAATACCGGGTACTTCCAACGGATTCTGGAAGCTCATGAACAGGCCCTTTTTGGCACGGGCGTCCGTGCTGTCTTCCAGAATACTTTCTCCTTCCAGAAGAATATCTCCGGCCGTTACCTGGTACGCCGGGTTCCCCATAATGGCGTTCCCGAGCGTGGACTTGCCGGCACCGTTCGGGCCCAGTAAAACATGGGTTTCTCCCGGATGAATGGTCAGGTTCAGTCCGTGGAGAATCTGTTTTTCTTCTACGCTTACGTGCAGGTCAGAAACCTTCAGTAAATCTGGCATAGTAAAACCTCCTGAAGAAGTGTCATAACACATCTGATTCGTAAATAATTTCGTAATAAAATAAATAAAGTCTAAAATCCCACTAAAATAATAGGATTTCCACCGCCGATAAGTATATTACTTTAAATAGGCCATTTCAACCATTTTTCCAAATATTCCTACTAAACTGGTATGACTTTATTTTGACAGAAAGAAAGCCCGCTGCAGGACACGGATTGGTGTCTGCAGTGGGCCGTTTCCCATTGGAAATTTTAAGCCAGTTCTGCCTTCAGTTTTTCCTTATATTCTTCCAGATATCCTTTAATGATATCCATCTGCGCAATGTACTTTTCTTCGTCCCGAATTAACCAGGGATCCGGCACCGGTTTGTAAACACCTTCCGCCGCCTGGGTCAGGGTTTTCATCTTTTTCCAGAAAAAGATGGGGGTCCAGAAGTAGTGACTGCGCGTCATGCAAATAATAATGTCTGCCTGTCGGAACAGCTTCCAGTCCTTTTTGCGGTAAATGTATCCGGGCTTATGCTGTTCCATGAAAGAAGGATCTACGCCTTCTTTCAACAGTGCTTTGACCGTTAACGGATCTATTTTGGTTCCCGGTGACATAACAGCGGAGGAATGTACTTCCACCTTTCCGTTTAAGTCCGGATCCTCTACAACCATCTTACGGAAAAGATAGTCACAATACGGACTGCGGCACATATTCTGAGAGCAGACAAATAATACTTGGTACATAAAAGAAATTCCTTACGCGTTCAGCATGGCAAATGCTTTCTTGTTGTTCTTGTACAGGGTCTTGAACACTTCAAAGTGGTGATCATAGATTTCCTTGTTTTCCGGATTCGGAACATAGGTGTGGGTTGCCGGAATGAAGTTACGAACATCTTCCAGATCCTTAATCAGACCAATGCCAACGCCGACAACGGCAGCGGCACCAACAGCACCAACATTCTGCGGATCGGCAACGGTTTCAATCTTGCGGCCGGTAATATCAGCCAGAATCTGGCAGGTAACCGGAGACAGAGCACCGCCGCCAACAAAGCGGATTGGATCAGACGTTGCGGTCTTCTTGGAAGACGCTTCCAGCATCCAGCGTTGGTGATAACATACGCCTTCTACAACGGCACGGAACAGTTCAGATTTTCTGGTGTCAATGTTCAGGTTGAAGAACATACCGGCAGCGTTCGGGTCTTCAAACGGGCAACGGTTACCGTGAAGCCACGGCGTAAAGATAACACCGTTGGCACCAGCCGGAACGCTGTCAATAACCTGGCTCATGTAGTCATACAGGCTGGTATATTCCGCTTCATAGTTTTCATTGGATTCGGTAACATCGTGCTTTTCCAGATAAATGCCGACTTCGTCAGCAGCAATATGATTCTTGCACCAGTCCAAGCACTTGCCGGCAGTTTCCATTTCGGCAAAGTAGTTAAAGTAACCCGGCTGTGCGCCAACAATGGCGGCAATCATAGCGGTAACGTCTACCATCTGCTTGTCCACAACGGTGGAAACCCAACCGGAAGTACCGGAATAAATGTGGGTGTCTCCTACCCGTACGCTGCCTGCACCAACGCCGATCAGGGAAGCGTCTCCACCGCCGCCAAAGACCGGGGTGCCTTCGGCAAGGCCAAGGTCAGCTGCTGCTTTGGCGGTCAGTCCGCCAACAACTGCAGTAGAGTCCACAATTTCAGCAAGGTGATCCATATTAATACCCATCATCTTGCAAACCGGTTCGCACCAGCCTTCATGACCCTTGCGTGTGTCATAGAGTAACTCGCCAAAGGCAGAGTCCGGGGTCATAATGAAGCGGCCGGTCATACGGCCGATCAGATATTCTTTTACGTCTAAGATCTTGTAAATTTTAGCAAAGATTTCCGGTTCATGGGCTTCAATCCATTTGTATTTCCAGATTGGGTCCTTTACGGAGCTGGAAACTGCGCCGGTATAATGCAGGTAAGGAAGTAACTTTGTAATATTGGCGCCGGCAACCTGAATGCCGTTGGCAATTCCCTTTTTAATTTCTTCTTTGGCACGCTGGTCCATATAGGACATTGGCCGGCGAAGGGCGTTCCCTTCCTTGTCAATGACAATTAAGCCCTGCATCTGGGAGCAGAAAGAAATTCCTTCAATTTTTTCCGGATTTACGCCGGTTTTGTCCAGGATTTTCTTGGTGGTTTCTGCCATGGCACCCCACCATTCTTCAGCATCCTGTTCTGCACCGCCGCCCTCTACTAAATAGAGGCCGTAACCCATGGATTCGCCATCCACAAGCTTGATTGTCTCATCAATTTCAAAGAGACAGGTCTTAACCCCGGTGGTACCAATGTCATAAGCAATTACATATTTGCCCATACGTCTGTTTCTCCTTTACCTTTTCAAGAATCATTTTCCAAATTTTTTAACGTCTTCATGTTCAAACGTGAAGGCGGATTCTAAGAATTTCATGATTTCGCGAATGACTTTTTCATCGTCATCAAACACATCTTCGCCGCAAAAAACTTTCATACGTTCTTTATAGTAGTCACAGCTGTAAGAAAACTGCAGTGTAGTAATGATGCTGTCAAAGAAAAAAGTAAAAGCGTCCAGATCACAATCGGAGCGAATCTGGCCGGCATCTCTGGCGTTCTTCAGAACGTTAACATAAATATTATGGGAAATACTTTCAATCCGTTTGGAATAATGCTCTGCAGCATCTGCGGAAGAAAGCTTGGTAATTTCATTATAAAGCTTCAGATATTTTTCGTTTTCCCGGGAGGTCTTTTGTACTGTGCGAATCAGCTGCTCCAGCATGTCCATTAGTTTGCCATCGGTAGCCACAATTTCATTCAGTGCGTTGTCCATAACGGAAATGGCCTCGTCCATGCAGGTGATGAACAGGTCTTCTTTTGTTTCAAAATACTTGTACATTAAGCCAACACTCATTCCGGCCTTTTTGGCAATGACGTTGATGTTGGCATTTTCAAAACCGTAGGTAGAAAATTCATCAATTCCGGTTTCAATAACTGCTCTCCGGCGAGCCGGTTCTGCATTGTCAAACGCAGGCTTGTGGTGCACTTCAGACATAAAACTACTCCTTAAATCCGAGGATAATAACGGTTCTATTATACGGATATCCGAAAAAAGTTGCAACAGCACAAGATTTTTTAACATATGTGCTGATCTAAACTTTCTCTTTCCTTTTCTGTGGAAGAGTGATAAAATGAGTTTTGTAATAGGCGTGAGCTGTCACTCACACCTCCCACCCAGATGCAGGGAAATTCAATTTTGGAGGTAAATTATGGACACAAGATTCGCAATTAGTGAATACCCAGACGCCGTCGCTATTAACAAACAGCTTGACGAGCTGAAATGGGCTCCAATTTATTCAATCAAACGGGACAAACTTGCCGAGTATGAAGCTGAATACTACGGAAAGAAATGTGCCAAATCCAAGGAAATGATTGACATCGCCAAGGAACGCATTCCTGGCGGCGTTCAGCACAACCTTGCTTTCAACTATCCGCATCCGTTGGTTTTCACCAAAGCAGAGGGTGCAAAGCTGTATGACATTGACGGCAATGAATATTATGACCTTCTTCAGGCCGGCGGTCCAACCATTCTTGGTTCCAATGACCCTGTTGTAAAGGAAGCAGTAAAAGATCTTCTGGACACCTGTGGCCCATCCACCGGTCTGTTCCATGAATATGAATACAAACTGGCAAACAAGATTGCTGAATCCGTTCCATCTGTTGATATGTTCCGTATGCTGGGTTCGGGTACTGAATCCTGCATGTGCGCTGCCCGTATTGCCCGTCTGGCAACCGGCCATCAGAACATCATCAAGATGGGTGGTGCTTACCACGGTTGGTCTGATCAGCTTGCATGGTGCATGCGTGTACCTGGCACCCTGAACACCCAGTCCCACGGCGTTCCTATGTTCGTCTTCAAGCACACCCAGTCCTTCTTCCCGGGAGACCTGGAAGACCTGGAAAAGAAGCTGTGGATCAACAAACACTTCTACGGCGGTACCGCTGGTGTTTACATTGAACCGATTGGTCCGGAATCCGCAACCCGTCCGGTAACCAAGGAATTTGTTAAGGGCGTTGAAACCCTCTGCCATAAGTACGGCGCACTTCTCATCTGCGATGAAGTTGTTTCCGGTTTCCGTATCGGCATGGCCGGTGCACAGGGCTACTATGGCGTTGACCCAGACCTGACCATCTTCGGTAAGATTGTTGCCGGTGGTTATCCGGGTGCCGGCGGTGTCGGCGGTCATAAGGACGTTATGGCTCATCTTGGTGCAGGCATTGACGCTTCCGGTAAGAAAGTTAAGAAGGCTATGTGCGGCGGCACCATGGCAGCTACCCCAATCTCCTGCTGTGCCGGTTACACCACCCTTTGCGAAATTGAAAAGAGAAATGCTTGCCAGGTTGCCGGTCAGGCCGGTGATCGCCTTACCAAGGGCATCCAGGAAAGCATCAAGAAGTACAACCTGCCGTTCGTTGCATTCAACGTTGGTTCTGTTTGTCACTTGGATACCGTTGCTACCATGCAGCATGAAATTGACTGGTCCAAGCTTTGGAAGGTTCCTTCCGTTCTGGACGAAACCAAGGTTCGTCAGGAAGAAATGCAGTACATGGGCGCTGCTTACATGGCAGAAGGCCTTGTTACTCTGGCTGGTTCCCGTCTGTACACTTCTGCAGCTTACACTGACGAAATGGTTGACGACTGTATCGCCCGCTTTGATCGTGTTCTTGCCAACTGCGCAAAGATTGACATGCCGACCAAATAAATAATTCAACTGAAAGGGGAAGTTCTGCACTTCCCCTTTTCTATTACTTACAAGGAGGTACACCCCATGGCTTATGAAGTAAAGGAAGCAAAAGAACTGGTCATTAAGGCCGGTCTTGAGCTCATGGAAAAAGGCTTAATTGCCCGCACCTGGGGCAACGTTTCCGCACGAATTTCCGACACCCAGTTTGTTATTACTCCGTCCGGAATTCCGTACGAAGACCTGACCCCAGAAAAAATTGTTGTTGTTAACATTGCCGACTGCGAATACGAAGGAGACGTAAAGCCGTCTTCTGAAAAAGGCGTTCATGCAGACGCTTACCGTCTGCGTCCGGATGTTAACTTTGTCATCCACACCCATCAGACAGCTGCTTCTGTTGCCAGCATCCGTGCCAACAACATCAGCAATCTGCCGGAAGACTGCAGCGTTGTTATCGGACCTATGATTCCGATTGCTGAATATGGTATTTCTTCCACTAAGACCCTTCGCGAAAACGTTGCCAAGGTCGTTGCTTCTTACACCGCTTGCAAAGCCGTTCTTATGAAGCACCACGGTGCCGTTTGCCTTGGCAAAGACTATGACGAAGCCTTTGCTGTTGCTGACGCACTGGAAAAGGCCTGCCAGGCTGATATTGCCAAGGCAGTACAGGCCAAGGGCGGCGCAGACAAGGGCTATGCCGACCTGGCTGACGTATTTACCGAAACCGTTGTCCCGGAAGTTGACAGATCCATTGCACTGCAGGATCTGGGTTCTTCCAAACGGACTGCATACGGTTTCGTTCTGACCATGAAAGACGGCAGCACTTATGACTGCACCCCGTACGGCAACGCCAAAGCCGGCATTGCTCCGCGCTGCGCCGCCGTTCATGCAGAAATCTACAGAAACACAGATGTAAAGTTCATTTCCCAGTACACCGCTCCGGAAGCCATTGCTGTTTCCAAGGAAGGCGTAGACGAACCGCTTTACTTTGATGACTTTGTTCAGATTGCAGGCTTCAGCGTAAAGAACTGCGGTTGGGATAAATCCTCTTACCGCAAGCAGGCTATTGCCATCGGCAAGGCTGCCCGTGGCACCAACGCTGTCTTCGTAAAGGGACAGGGTGCTCTTTGCACTGCCAACAATGAATATGATGCCAAGGCAGTAGAACTGGTTCTGGAAAAAGAATGCCGCGCCCATCTGCTGGCCGGTCTGGTAGACGACGCTGATACCATTGCTAAAGTTGGTGGTATTCTGGAACGTGTTGTTTACGTTGCCAAGTACAGCAAGCAGGCTGATAAATAAGCTGTCCTAATGCTATTTTGCGAAAGCGCTTCCGCTTTTGCTGAAAATGAAAAGGGGCCTCACGTAAAACGTGAGGCCCCTTCCCTTTTTCAACAACTAAGATTACAGATCCAGGAAACCCATAATTGCAATTCCTACCACAATGACACCAATCATGACATAGTGTTTCCAGGACAGGCGTTCCTTCAGGAAAATTCTTCCCCAGACAACGGAAGCTGCACAATAAGAGGAAATCATAGGCGCGGACATGGCCAGGTGTGCAGTATCTGCAATGGCATAAATATAAGCAAACTGACCTGCAGTTTCGCAAACAGCACCAACGTACTTTGGTGCTTCCATTTTCGGAACCAGACGGTCCTTTTTAATTACTACTACATAAATAAAGCAAACTACGGCGGCTACCAGGAAGGTCAGTTCATAGGCGCAGTTGGCACTGTCTTCATCCAGGGTTTCCAGAACCCGGTTATCTGCAAAGGTTCCAATGGCATCCAACAAACAGTACGCTACCGGCAAAGCTAAGGCAAGGAAGCTTTTTGCATATTTGTAATTACTTTTTTCCTGTCTTGCAGCACGCAGTTCCGGATCTTCCCGTGCATCTACCACACCCAGTCCAATGGCACCGCAGCAAACCAATGCAATGGCGGCATAGGCCAGTGGTGAATAGTCTTCTGTTCCTACAAAGAGTAAGGTTAAAATGGCTACCAGTGCTCCGGAGGAGTTGCAAATAGGTGAAGAAACGGAAAGTTCAATATACCGAAGGCCAAAGTAGCCTAAAGCCATAGAGCTGATGTACAGCAAGGACACCGGCAGATAAGTCCAGATAACGGACCAGCTGATTTCCGTACCGCCGATAAAGATTTCATAGGCTGCATGTAAGCCCATGACTACACCAACGGCAATAACCATTTTTAAAGGTGCATATTTGTCACTGCTGTCACGGCAACCAATTTTGGAAAAGAGGTCACTGCCACTCCAGCAAAGTAATGCAATCAGGGAAAGCCAAAACCACATTCGTAAAAATTCTCCTTTGTTACTTCATAAAATAAGACACGTCATTATAGCAGATATCCCCTATTCTTACAATTCGAAACAGAAGAAAGCAAAAGCGGAAATCCGGCCTGCGCCGAATTTCCGCTTTTTCAATTTCTATAAAACGGCAGATTCCGTTTTGCTTATGCTTCTTCGTAATCCAGGCCCTTTTCATCAAAGAGGTATACCGCTTCCAGAAGGGTGCTGATACCGGCTTCAATGGTCTTCGGATCCAGATTATCTTCGGTATCCAGACGAGTGTGATAATACCGTGCCGGAGTCGGGTCCATAGCGGCCAGGCAGCAAGCCTTCATACCGCCCTGAGCCAGGGCTGCGGCGTCAGAAGAGCCAAAGAATACATTGGCATACGGAAGGTCAAGACCAGCTGTCTTGGAAGCTTCCCGAACCAGGCCGGCAACCTTCGGATCCAGCTTAACGGTACCGGACATATCCTTATTGTAAATACCCATATCATCAAAGTCACGCAGGGTGTCTGTGCAGATGGCAATGGTTTCTACACCGCTGTCATCAAATTCCTTTGCATGCGCTGCAGCAAAGGCCTTGGCACCGCGGAGACCGGCTTCTTCACAAGCCATGGAGATGGAAACAACTTCTGTGTTTTCAAAGCGAATGTCATTGTCAACCAGATACTGCATTACTGCCATGGAGGCAAAGATACCGGTCAGGTTGTCATTGGCACCCGGTACTACCAGTTTCCAGTTAACAAAATTAATAATCAGAACCATAACCGGAAGGGACAGGAACAGGAAAATCAGAACCAGTACCTTCAGTGCGGTAATTTCCGCAATGCCCGGGATGGCAAGCATCAGAATGGCAATAACCAGATCAGCTACCAGGCAAACAATACCGGCAGCAATTACAGCAGTCAGGCAACGGCCGCCACCAAGATAGGTGTAACGCCATTCATAAGCGGAGTCAATGTGACCGGAGAGGATAATTCTTCTTTTGGTTTCCCCTGCCGCCTTTCTGGTACAGATAACGTTGCTGGAATCCCGTTCCGGGAACAGAGGATCCAGTAATTCTTTGTAAAACAGGAATTCACCAAGAATACAAACAACCGAAACCAGGGTTAAAATCAGGGCTACTACAACAGCCCATTTCCCAAAACCGGGAACAGAGAAAAAGCTGAGCAACATCAGAATGGCTGCTGCCAGCATGCAGATACCGTCAATCAGAACCCAGCCCATAAATGCCTTCGGGTGCAGCTTAAAGCCTTCCCGTTCTACGGTATCAGCTACGCCGGTCATATGTTCTACCATATAATCTTGGGCTTTCCGTTCAGAATCTTCACCGGATTCCCGCGGACCAACCGTGTCGATGACGGTACGGATTTGTTCTTCTACATAAGCAGTATATTTTTTTAGCTGCTCAGAGAAGTTGCTTACAGAGTCTTTTGCATACATGATGAAAACCTCCTAAAAATAAAGCGGCGCCACTACGGTTTTGTAGCGGCGCCGTTAATTACGCTTTTTCAGCTACAATGAAAGACCTGTGATTATTCAAATTCACCGTTTTCAATGTGCTCAAGGCATTTTACAGAAGCAGCGTAGCAGTCAGCAAGACCTTTCAGGTTCATGTTGTCATAGCTGTCTCTTCTGGTATGGTAATAGTCTTCCAGCTTGTGGTTCAGACCGGTAACGTCACCGGCACGGAAGCCGGCCTGGGCAAATGCTGCACCGTCTGTTGCGCCGCCAAGAGGAGGAACCATACCCTTCTTTACGAAGACGCCGGTTTCTTCACAGGACTGCATGAACAGGTCATTCAGCGGAGCATCGGTCTTAACGGTACCATTCAGGTCACGATAGTTGGCAAGTAAGTATTTCGGATCATGGATGGTATCATAACCGTAAATGTAGGTTGGAATACCGTCATTGAACTTAGGATCATCCTTGTGGGCGTCACACCAGGCTTTTGCACCGCGGAGACCGGCTTCTTCCGAACCGGAAAGGATAACACCAATTTCAGTGTGTTCCATGTCAATGTTGTTTTCTTTCAGATACTTCAGAATGGCAAGACCCATGTAGCAGCCGGACAGGTTGTCATTGGCACCGTCTACAATGTGGCGCTTGTCTTTCTTCGGGTCCCACCAGGACCAGATGAAGTTCATGCCACACCAGAACGGCAGGAACAGAAGTCCCCATTTAGCCATGGCAGACAGGAAGCCAAGTTCCGGGTTAACCAGGTACATAATGGCAATTGCCATGTAATAGAAGACGCCGATTACGGTAATAATGGCATGACCTTCAAAGCCAACACCACCAAGAGCATAGTTTACAGGCCATTCCCAAACGGCATCCATGTGGCCGTTGAAATAAACGCGCTGTTTTACTTCACCGGTCGGCAGCTTGGAAGCCCACATGTTGTGACCTGTTTTCTTCGGGTACAGCTTGTCAACAAACTTGACATACATACCGAACTGAAGTACTGCAATAGCTAAGCCGAAAATCATAACCAACAGGGCAATGACGCTAAGGGCTGCAGAAGCAACTGCACCAACAGCGTTCAGGAAAATCAGTACCAGACCGATGAATTCCAGAGCCATGGTAATCCAGAGCCATCCCATGAAGGACTGTGGATGTTCTTCAAACTCTTCCACATAGGCTTCGTTACAGTCATACTCATTCAGACACAAATCTTTAAAGTATTCTGCAGCTGCAAGTTCACCTTCGGAACCGGGGTCACGTTTTGGCAGGGTGGTGCAGACTTTTTTAATGTCATCAATCATCCACTGTGCCGCAATTTCGCGCTCATTAATGAGTTTTTCCAGTTTCATTAATCTCTCTCCTATACAAAAAGATTTTTAAGGCAGGTTGCCCTGCCCTTTTAACACATTAACATTATAAAGTGAATGCTAACTCGTGGTCAATCTCAGGAGCTCTTTGTGGGTGTAAAAAAAGTGCACGAAAATTCGTACACTTTTCTCAAAAAAGCAGGGTTACTGCTTTCCATTTTTCCTGTATTTGTCTAAAAGTTCTAAATAGAACGGCAATGCCGGTTCAAAGTTGACCCCATACCAGCAGGCCTTTTCATCGGCCATGCTGGACCGGATGCAGGCTAAGGTATAGTCAACCGCCACGGTTAAGGCGTCTCCGGTGGAAAGGCCGTTTTGCTTGGCGCCAAACAGGGACGAGGCAAAAACGTCTCCGGTACCGTGGAAGGAAACCGGAACCTGATCATTGTAGTATTCAAAGAAGCTGCCGGTTTCCGCATTGTAGGCCATGGCCCCGAGTTTTCCTTTTTCAAAGGAAACGCCGGTCAGGGCCGCCTCTTTGCAGCCGAGGTCTGTCAGGCGCCGCAAGGTGGTTTCTATATAAGAGCGGTCATATCCGCTTGGCATATAATCCTGACCCAGTAAATAGGCGGCCTCTGTCAGATTGGGTACAATTAAGTCCGCTTCCCCGCAAAGACTTGCCATGGCCTTGGCAAAGTGTTCTGAAAAGCCGGGGTACAGCTTTCCGTTATCTGCCATGGCCGGATCTACTAAATAAAAGGACCCTTCCTGCTTATAATCCCGGAACAGTTCTTTTACCAGGCTGATTTGTTCTTCCGAGCCAAGGTAGCCGGTATAAATGGAATCAAAGGTAATGCCTTCCTTCTTCCACTGGGCGGAGATGTCCGGAATATCAGCGGTTAAATCATGGAAGGTAAAGCCTTGAAATGCGGTGTGATTAGACAGTACTGCCGTTGGCAAAACCGCCGTTTCCACGCCGGCCGCGGAAATGATGGGCAGTGCCACTGTTAAAGAGCATTTCCCGACACAAGAAATATCCTGAATGGTCAAGATGCGTTTCATAGAAAGTTACCTTCTTTATGTTGGTTTTATTGATGCAGGCAAGTGCCTGCAATTTTTGCACTTTTATTTGCCAGAAAACAGCTTTTGCTTTCCGCTTTGCAACAGACTGCCAAGCGGAATCTGGGAAAGGATGACGGCCGCAAAAACGAAGGCGCAGCCGAGGTATTCCCGGCCGCTCAGGTACTCTTTCAGTACCACGGCCGACGTCAAAACGGCAAAAACAGATTCCAGGCTCATAATTAAGGAAATCAGCATTGGGTTGGCGCCCTTTTGTGCAAGGAACTGCATGGTGTACGCCAAGCCGCGGGACAACAGCGCCACATAAAGGACTGACCAGATGGTTGCCATGCTGCCAAAGAACTGACTCCAGTGAAAATCGGCAAAGAAAACGGTTCCCAGCGTACAGACAATGGCGGTAACCAGGGACTGCATACAGGACAGCTTCAGGCCGTTTCCATCCTGGCCAAAATGATGAATGGCCAAAATCTGAATGCTGAAGGTAACGGCGCAGCCTAACAGGAACCAGTCCCCTTTTTGGATGTGCAAATCCGTTCCCGGCTTAATGCACAGGAAATACAAGCCAACCAGTGCCAGCAACACCGCCAGCCAGACGCGCCGCGGTGCCTTTTTTCCAAGGAAAATGGAAAAAACCGGAACAAAGACAACATACAAGGCCGTCAGGAAGCCACTCTTCCCTGCGCCGGATAAGCTAATTCCCTCCTGCTGTAAAATGACCGCTACTGCCATGGGCACACCACAGGCAATACCGCCCTTTACTGCGTTCCAGGTCTTTTGCTTCTTTTCCCCTTTGCTGAGTTCCTGAAAGGTACCGTCCTTTTTCTGCTGCCTGCGAACCAGCAGGTCCGCTGCAATGGTACAGGGAAGTAAGAACAGAAAGGCCAGCCAGCTGACCACCATATTCATGGAAATGGCATCCATGGTCTGCGATGCAATTTCCTGCGGAACAAAAGCGGTTCCCCAGAAAATAGTGGCAATCAGAGGAATAATCAGATGCCGTACCCAGTTCATAAAAGTGCTCCTTTGCCCGTTTGTTCAGTCCATTCTAATGCTTTTGTGCGGATTCGGCAAGCGGGTTTCCTTCATGCCTTTCAGAATCAGGCCTCTAGCCCAAAGGGCCTGTTCCTTGGTGGCTGCCGGAACGCCCTTCAGGGCATACGGCAGGCCCAGTTTCTCATATTTCACAATGCCTGCCGTGTGGTACGGCAAAACATCCAATGCTTTTACACAACGGTAAGGTCCAAGATACCGTCCCAGTTCCAAAAGCGCATCCTCCTGCAATGTCAGGCCCGGCACCACAACGTGCCGGATCCAGGTAGGAATGCCTTTTTCTTCCAGAAAGTCCAGAAAAGCCAGAGGATTCCGGTTCGGCTGACCGGTTAAGGCAAAATGATCTATGGAACGAATATGCTTAATATCCAGCATAACCAGATCTGTTACCTGCATGAGAGCTTCATATTTTGGCATGGAGGCTGAATCGCTGGGGTTGAAACAAATGCCGGATGTGTCCAGGCAGGTGTGAATTCCCTGCTTTTTGCATTCCGTAAACAGTTCCAGCAGAAAATCCAGTTGCAGTAAGGGCTCCCCGCCGCTGACGGTAATGCCGCCGTTTTTCAGGAACTCTTTGACGCCGTTGTACTCTGCAAGCAGGTCCTGTACTGTCCGTAAGGTTCCGGCCTTCATCTCCCAGGTGTCCGGATTGTGACAGTATTGGCAGCGCATAGGACAACCGCATAAAAAAACAACAAACCGGATCCCCGGACCGTCTACCGTGCCCAGGGATTCGGTTGAATGAACGTAACCTTGCAAAATTACAGGGTTTCGTGGAACGTACGGGAGATGACGTCGTCCTGCTGTTCTTTGGTCAGCTTAATGAAGTTAACCGCGTATCCGGAGACACGAATGGTCAGCTGTGGGTACTTTTCCGGATGCGCCTGGGCATCAATCAGGGTTTCCCGGTTCAGTACGTTTACGTTCAGATGGTGTCCGCCTTTTTCGGCATAACCGTCCAGCATATCAATTAAGTTATCTACTTGTTGATTGGTAATCATAGTTGTCTCCTCCTTTTAATATACCGTAGTTTCGCAGCAGCCCTGGTCCAGACCAAGATCAATGTCCAGGTCTCCCATGAAGACTTCATCTTTTCCTAAGGCGTTCGGGATAATGGAGAAGGTATTGGAGATACCATCCTGTGCATACCGGAACGGCAGTTTGGAAACAGAGGACAGTGAAGAAGCAGCGCCATGCGTGTCCCGTCCGGACATTGGGTTAGCACCCGGTGCAAGTGGAACGCCCTGCTTTCTGCCATCCGGCGTGTTACCGGTGTTCTTACCGTAGGTTACGTTGGACGTAATGGTCAGAACGGACATGGTCGGGTAACTGTTCCGATAGGTGTGGTGCTGACGAATCTTGTTCATGAAGACTTTGACAATGTAGGAAGCAATTTCGTCTACGCGGTCATCATTGTTTCCGTACTTCGGGAAGTCTCCGGTTGTTTCATAGTCTACCACAATGCCGTCGTCATTGCGAATGACCTTTACCTTGGCATATTTAATGGCGCTGAGCGAGTCAGCTACTACAGACAGGCCGGCAATACCCGTTGCAAAGTAGCGTTTTACGTCTCTGTCATGCAGGGCCATCTGCAGGCTTTCATAGTTATATTTATCATGGGAGTAATGAACAATGTTCAGGGTGTTGACGTACAGTTCAGCCAGCCAGTCCATCATATCTTCAAACTTGGCCATAACGTCGTCATACTCCAGGTAGTCTCCTTCTACCGGGCGGTAAGCCGGGCCGACCTGGGTACCGAGGATTTCATCCCGGCCGCCGTTGATGGCGTAAAGCAGGCACTTGGCCAGGTTGGCACGGGCACCGAAGAATTGCATTTCCTTACCCAGTTTCATGGAAGAAACGCAGCAGGCAATGGCATAGTCGTCACCGTGGATACCACGCATCAGGTCGTCATTTTCATACTGGATGGAGGAAGTCTTAATGGACATCTGTGCGCAATACCGTTTCCAGTTAACAGGAAGACGCGGGGACCAGAGTACGGTCATGTTGGGTTCCGGTGCCGGGCCCAGGTTTTCCAGGGTATGCAGATAACGGTAAGAGGTCTTGGTAACTAAGGATTTGCCGTTAACGGAAACACCGCCGATACTTTCGGTTACCCAGGTCGGGTCACCGGCAAAGATTAGGTTGTAAGACGGGGTACGGGCAAATTTTACCATCCGCAGTTTCATGATGAACTGGTCAATCAGTTCCTGTGCCTGGGCTTCTGTCAGAATGCCCTTCTTCATATCCCGTTCAATGTAGATGTCCAGGAAGGTAGAGGTTCTGCCCAGGGACATGGCCGCGCCGTTCTGCTGTTTTACAGCAGCCAGGTATCCGAAGTACAGCCACTGAATGGCTTCCTTGGCATTGGCAGCCGGTCTGGAAATATCAAAGCCATAAATGCGGCCCAATTCTTTCAGTTCTTCCAGTGCACGGATCTGCTCTGTCAGTTCTTCGCGAATCTGCATGTTTTCCACGGTCATTCTGGTCTTGGCATGCAGCTGTTCGTCTTTCTTTTTCAGAATCAGGTTGTCTACACCATACAGGGCTACGCGACGGTAGTCACCGATGATACGGCCGCGGCCATAGGCATCCGGGAGGCCTGTGATGATGTGTGCATGACGGGCCAGACGCATTTCCGGCGTGTACATATCAAATACGCCCTGGTTATGTGTCTTATGATAGCGGGTAAAAATATCTACAATTTCGGGATCTACTTTGTATCCGTTGGTTTCACAGGCATCACAGGCCATGCGGATGCCACCGAATACCTGGAGGGACCGCTTCAGCGGCTTGTCCGTCTGCAGGCCGACAATCTGCTCCAGATCCTGATTAATGTAACCGGCGCCGTGGGACGTAATGGTGGATACAATTTTGGTATCCATATCCAGCACGCCGCCGTTTTCCCGTTCTTTTGCAAATAAGTCCAGCACTTCGTCCCACAGCTTCTGGGTAGCCGCTGTCGGCCCCTCCAGGAAGGTTTCGTCTCCTTCATAAGACGTTACGTTGTGCTGAATGAAGTCGTTTACGTCAATGGCTCCTACCCATTCGCCAGGAATAAAGCCATCCCATTGAGTGTCTACTGAGAATTTCATTATTCGCCAAGTCCTCCAAAAATAATACATTCCTTCTGCTGCCCTTGTTGAGGAAAACGCGAACGTCGAGACAAAGGTGCTTCAGCAGAAGTCGTTAAGATATTAACAAATAGACTATACTGTTTCAAGGGGTTTCTAATGGCTTTCACACTGGTTATTTTTCTGCAAAAAAGCATACAAAAAAATAAGAAAGCTTACTACAATTTGTAGTAAGCTTTCCGTGTCTTATTAGAACATTGGACTATACCCTTAATTGAACTAACAATTGATTACGAATTTTTTGGTTCAATTTAAATTGTACTTTGGACTCACCCATTTCTAATTATTTTTGATTGGAGTCAAGTTATGTAAACTTTCGGACTCACCCCTTATCATTCGTACTTTATTATGTTGTCTTCCATACACGTTGGAAGAAATTGTGTTTCATGTTTTAGATTACTGCTGATCCTGCTTTCTTACTACATTTTGTTTAGACACACAGGTTATTCTGTTGTCACCAGAAGTTGGTTGTACCTGAATAAGTTTAGTAGGATTGTTTTGAAAAACGAATCTATATGAAACTTTAAGATTTCCGTAGCCTTAAAGTTTCGTTTATCTGAACCAGGTATTATATCTTTTATCCTGTTAACTGATCTTACCGGTTTTTTTACTGGTTTGAAACTTTAAGGCTACAAGAAATGCACCTCATCCCGGATCATTGGACTCATTCCTTTCTTACGCCTCTTGGCTTTCTAGTTTGTAGAAATTGTTTTCTCTTTCTGTCTATATCATAGCACGGCCCCCCTGAAATGCAATGTTTCTAAGCATGTTTGATAGAATTTTCCACATCTGTGAGTTTTTTTATTTAATTTTAACTAAGTTGTTTACAATTATCAGAAAAGTGCTACACTTAAGGTGTTGGTCACCTTCCACCGGAAGAAGCCATAAAAAACAAAGGAAAACCCCGCTTAAAGCAACCGTTGCTTTAAGCGGGGTCATTTGTTGTTCCTAGGTACTTTGTGTACCACTTGTTGAAGATAAATCAGCTGACTCGCCTGAAGTGGTACCGGAACCGGAGTTTGTGCCCATTCCGCCCGGGCCGCCTTGCGGAGCGTCTCCGCCGGGGCCTCCCGCGCCACTAGACTGTGCATTGCCACCCATGTCACCGGGGTCACCGCCATCAGGGGCATTCCCGTCTGCGTCACCAGGACCACCGCCCTGGCCGCCGGCGTTATTGTTCATGGTGCCCATGTCACTGATTTGCAAGCTGGAAGCATCTATCAGCGTAGTGCTGTCCTGCGTGCCAGAGGTAGAACCGATGGTACCGTTTAACTGACCGCTGATACTTTCAGCACGCAGCAGGCAGAATTCCTTCAAGGTGCTGACACCGGTTTCAAATTCTTCATAGGTGCAGAACTTAGTCGGATCATTCTCCACGTAAGGAGCAATCATGGAGGACACGCTGTCAATCATCTCTTCAAATTCGCCGCTGTCAAAGTAAGTGGACAGGAATTCAGAGAAGTACTGGTGATACAGGTCCGTGTATTCCTCGCTGGCAAAAATCCAGGCAAGCATGGGGCGTTCTGTCACATCCCCGCCGGACACCGGTGTGTCAATCGGATAATTGACCAGGCTGGTAGCATCCGCCGCCGACTCAAATCCGCCGAAGGCCAGGTTATAGTCCCACGGAATCATCTGCATCTGCCCGTCTTTTTCGTACAGATAGTAGTTGTGAATCATGGAGCCGGTATAGCTGTCAAAGTTCAGGACAAAGTTGTGCACTACAAAGTAGCGGATAACGGCGTCTACATCTACCGTGTCTTCCAAGTCCTCCCCTTCCGACAGGTTTTTCAGGGAGGCAATCAGGCGGGTTTTGTCTGCATCGGAGATATCGGTTTTGGCGTTATCAAAGATGTTGGAGTAGCTGTCGGCGTCGTCGTCAATGTACTTCAGCAGGACGTCATCACTACTGTTCTGACCATCTGGGGAACCACCATCTGGAGACCCGCCATCCTGTGCATTGCCATCCGGTGCGTTACCATCCTGTGCATTGCCATCCGGTGCGTTACCGTCTGGTGCGGTGCCCTCTGTGCTTTGTGTATTGCTGTTTGCATCCGGCAGATCCGGTGGGTTACCCATGGTCTGCTGACCGGCTTCTGCATTTGTGTTAGCGTCACTCGCCGCGCTGGTGTCATTTGCCCCAGTGTTGTTTCCATCCGGTTTTTCCGGCGGTGTCTGCGAGTCAGTGTCAGACGACTCGGCAGGAGCATCGCCACTTGCTGCAGTATTGCTGTCATTGTCGGAATCCATTTCAAAGTCCTGGCCATTGCCACGGCCGCCACCCATGCTCTGGCTGTCCGGCTTGTACAAAGAGCCGTAATCTTTTCCATAATTCCGTTGCAGGAAGGACTCTTCCACGCCTTCTACGGCAAGGTACAGACCCCAGTCCTCTCCGTTTACCGTAATGTAGACGTAACTGCATAACGGGGAAGCTACCCCAAATTCATTCATCATCTGGTAACAGAGGTAGTCCTTCATGTAGGTGTTGTCCTGGATGATATTATTCAGGCACAGCTTGTCCAGACCGTAATAGGTATTGGAGCTGTCATAATGGTCAAATTCAATTTTAAAGCTGTAACGGTTGTTGCCGTACGATGCCACCTGGGTTAAAGACGTATTGCCCTTACCACGGATGGCCACATTTTTGTAGGCCTCATTGTCTATGACAACGGTGCATTCGGAGTATTCCTCGCTCTGGCAATTCTCTACAAAGGTGTCCCAGTCATCCATGATGATGTTGATGGTATGCACTTTAGAGGTGTCAAACAATTTGCTTTCGTACCCCATGACGGAGGACGCCTTTTTCAGGCCAAGGCTTTCGCCGTTGACAAAAAGAATGGTCAGAAGCAACGTTAGGGCAAGCACCACACAGCAGATTTTATCAATTGCCTTATGGGTTGACATAAGCCTGCCTCCTTATCCCAGGTACTCGCCGTTGTAGCTGACCAGCACTGCGCTGTTAACCTTTTCCATGGAGGACAGTTCGTTGACAAAGTCCGTATTGTCTTCCTTCAGGCGGATTTCCAGGTTCAGCTCAATCTGATCCTTGGTTACGGTTTTGCTCTTTACTACGCATTTCTTTACTTTGGTTTTCAAATAGTCCATGGCTGCTTTTTCCGATTCGGAATCCGTGCAGGTAAGCACTACAATGTACGGATTCAGATGCGGTTTCCGGTTGACGAACACCAGCAGAATTGCGCCAATGATAATACTGCCGACAACGGCCAGCGGGATCAGGCCTGCCGCCAGTACAATGCCGACGGCAATGGACCAGAACAGGAACGCAATATCAAGCGGTTCTTTAATTGCCGTACGGAAGCGAACAATGGAAAGGGCACCTACCATCCCTAAGGACAAAACCACGTTGGAGGTAACCGCCAAAATAACAACTGTGGTAATCATGGTCAGCGCAATCAGGGTAGTTCCAAAGCTGGAGGAATACATAACCCCCTGGTACGTCTTTTTATAAACAAAGAAAATAAAGAGACCCAGTCCAAAGGCCAGAACCAGGGCAATGGCCATGTCCGTAAAGCTGACGCTGGTTACATTTTCCAAAAAGCTGGATTTAAAAATATCATTGAATGTCATAAGTAAAACTCCTTTTTCTTAGCCGTAAACTCGGCAGGCGGCATATTTTGAATAGGCTTCGGTTCTGCAATTGGGAAGTTGCACTACATCGCGGATAAGAGAGGGCAGAAAATTGTCCCACTTGACTTCCAGGATGATGGTTTCGTTCCTTACCGGGACAGTAACGCAATCCGGGTTCAGGAAATCCGTGCATTGCAGTCCGGTGCGAATGTTATAGTCCAGCGTGACCCGGACGTTCCCCGGTGCGAAGACGTAGGGTTCTCTTTGATAGTCCACAATGGTCTTGGGGGCCAGGCCCTGGGTCTGCATCTTGGTGTAAAGCTCCTCCAGAAGCGGCGTGCCACAGTCCTTCATCCAGTCTGTCTTGCCGTCTACAATGGATTGCGCCTGGTCTGCGGTCAACGGAGTACTGTCCTTGCAGCCAAGGCCACCCCGCTTACTTTTCTTTTCCAGATGAAGCGTGCTCAGATCCCCATTGTAGTAGCGAATACGGAACTTTTCCCGCACATTGACGCCGTCTATTTTTTCACGGAGCGCCTTGTCTGCCGCATTGTCAAAATACAAGCTGCGGACCAGGTAGCTTCCGTCTTCCGCATGGGAATCCGGCGCCAGGACAGCGGAAAGCCGGCTGCGCAACGTCAGCAGATCCGCGTAGCTGATCTCATGCTTCCATTCGTGTCGATATTGCATAAAAAACCTCCTGTACTGATTGCGGTCATGGTACAGGAGGAAGATTGAACTTTTATTGAATTGTTTTAAGTTTCGTTTTTTACGGCGGGCAGGCGCACCTGGAATTCCACCAGGTTGTCATGGCAAAGAACCGTAATGCTTCCTTTATGCGATTCAGCAATAGCCTTTGCAATAGCCAATCCCAGACCGTAGTGCTGGCTTTCTCCGTTCCGGACCTCATCCAGGCGGGAGAAGCGCTCAAAGATTTGCTTCTTTTGTTCGTCAGAGAGCGCCGGTCCCGTGTTGGTAACGGAAAGCAGCGCCGTTTTCCGTTCTTTGGTCAGCGTCAGGCAGACCTGTTTGTCGTCTGTGCTATGTTGGATGGCGTTGTCCAGCAAAATGGAGACCAGCTGTTTTAGCTGGGCACTGTCCCCTTCCACCTGAATGCCGTCTGCAACCTGGCTGTCAATGCGCATGCCTTTTTCAAAGGCAACGCTTTCAAAGGGAAGGATTTCCCCGTCCACCAGGTGGCTCAAGTTTAAGAGTTCTTTCTGCGGTTCCACATTTTCCGTGCGTGCCAGGGTCAGCAATTGGCCGACCAGGGTACCCATGCGTTCATTTTCATACTGAATATTGGAAAGCCACTGATTACTGCCGATTTCCCGTTCCAACAGCTCCGCGTTGACGCTGACAACGGAAACCGGCGTTTTTAATTCGTGACCGGCATCGGAGACGAACTGCTTTTGTTTTTGGTAACTTTCTTCCAGGGGCTGCACAATTTTGTGGGCAAGATAAACCGAAAGGAAAAAGAAAATAACCAGTGCCACAGCGCCAAAGATCAGGGTATATCGGAGTAATGTGGCGGCGCTGTCATTAATCAGGGTATTGTCTTTAAAGACCACTAGTGTGTAGCCATTCTTTTCTGTTACATAGTAGGCCAGGTTGTCTTTGGTCCCGGTGGTCTTCGTTCCGTTGATAACCTCTTCTGCCAATGTTTGCAGTTCTTCATCCGTATAAATAGCGGAGGACTCGTTTTCTATTTCCAGGATTTCTCCGGAATCTGCAATGGCCACTGTGTAAAAATGGGACAGTTGGAATTCGGGGGAATCTGCATCGCCGGGGGCGGTTTTTTCTTTGTCCGGTTCGGTACCCTGTTCCGGTTTTTCCGGTTGGTCCCCCTGTTCCGGCGGTACCTCCTGTTCCGGTTGATTGTCCTGCTCTGCTTCCAGTTCGGAAGAAAGGCGGTATAGCTCCGCATGGGTTTTCAGCATCCGTTCGTTCTGCTGGGACATTTCAAAGTAACTGGACGCATAAATAATGCCCAGAGAACCGGCCCATACCAGAACCAGGATGACCATGATGGTGGCCACAATTCGTTTTCGGGACGTTTTAAACATGGTCATACCTCAATTCATAGCCTATGCCGCGCACGGCTTTAATTTCCGTTTCCGCCCCTACAAAGCTGAGCTTTTTCCGGGTAAAGGACATATAAACTTCCACGTTATTGTATTCGGCATCGCTTTCAAAACCCCAGATTTTTACGGCCAGCTGTTCCCGGGTCAGGATCTGGCCGCTGTTGCGGATCAGGTATTCCAGAATATGGTATTCCTTTTCACTAAGGCGCACGGACTGGCCGGTGGCGGCGCAGGAAAGCGTTAGGTTCCCTGCAGTTAACAGAATGTCCCCGAAGGACAAGGTGTCGTCTGCGGCGCCGGTGGCACGGCGGGTCAGGGCCCGGAGCCGTGCCAGTAGCTCTTTGGTCATAAACGGCTTGGTCAGGTAGTCATCGGCGCCGCTGTCCAGGCCGGTCACCTTGTCATCCAGCTCTGTTTTGGCCGTCAGCATCAGGATTGGCGTAAGGACACCGTTTCTTCTGGCTTCCCGCGTAATGTCATAGCCGTTCTTGCCGGGCAGCATGACGTCCAAAACAGCAAGGTCATACATATTGCTTTCCAGCGCCGCAAGGCCGTCCGTGCCATTGGCAAAGGAATCCACTTCATAGCCCTCCAGCCTCAGGATTTCCCCTAACGCCTGCGCCATTCGTGTTTCATCTTCCACCAGTAAAATCCGCATACGGCCACCTCCACTACTTCTGTCTGCAGTACGTTTAGCTGCTTAGTACTCCTATTTTATATCATAAAAGCTTAAAGAAACATTGAATAAAAAAAGTAGCCCGCCACACAGGGATGTGCAACGGGCTTTGTATGCTTTGGATTTAGATGGAAATTTCATGGGCCATGCGGTAAATGCCAAGGTCAATGTTCTTGGTCATCAGAAGGCCTTCTTCAATGTCATAGTCTACAATTTCGCCGTTCTTGATGGCCACTACGCGGCTTTCGGTTTCGGCGCCGTCCCGCAACAGATGCACAGCATAGTTGCCCAGACGGGAAGCATAAACGCGGTCCCGTACGGTTGGTGCACCACCGCGCTGTACGTGACCCAGGATGGTGGCACGGGATTCTACGCCGGTCTTTTCCTGAATCAGCTTGGCCATTTCATTGGCGTCTCCGCAGCCTTCGGCAACAATAATAACAAAGTGCTGCTTGCCGGTGGAAATGGTCTGGCGCATGCGGTTAACAACGTCTCTTTCAAAGTCATATTCAAATTCCGGAATCAGAATGGAAGTGGCGCCGACGGCAATGCCGGAATCCAGGGCAATCCATCCTGCCTTACGTCCCATTACTTCAATAACGGAGCATCTGGAATGGGATTCTGTGGTATCCCGTACCCGGTCTACCATGTCCATAACGGTGTTAACTGCGGTGTCAAAGCCGATGGTGTATTCGGTGCAACCGATGTCATTGTCAATAGTACCTGGGATACCAACAACAGGAATACCGTGGCGGGACAAATCCTGTGCTCCGCGGAAGGAACCATCACCACCGATAACTACCAGGCCTTCCAGGCCCATACGGCGGCACATTTCAGCGGCTTTCCGCACGCCCTGCTCCGTTGTGAATTCCTTGGACCGTGCCGTTCTGAGAACGGTACCGCCCCGCTGGATAATATCTGAAACCGACCGGAGGTTCATTTCACAGGCATCTCCGGCAAGGAGTCCTTCGTAGCCGTTGTAAATGCCCAGAACCCGCATATCATTCTGTACACCGGTACGAACAACGGCACGGATGGCCGCATTCATGCCGGGGGCGTCTCCGCCGGATGTTAAAACACCAATGGTTTTCATAAGTCTTCCTCCAAGTCATGCATTTTCGGAAAATTATTATTGCACAGCCTTTTTTCAGTGTCAATCAGTTGGCACGGAAAAACACGTTATCTGCGCCTAAAATCCGCTTTAGTTCCCCTAAAAGGCCCTCAGATATCTGAATTCCGCCAAGGGATTTCTGGGTAACATAGGTACCACTGTCTTTGTAATAGAAATAAACCGGATACGGTCCCTCTGAAAAGATTTCCAACAGATTTTCTGTTTTCGGAATCCGTTCATCCTGGTTACTGTCAAAGCGAAGGAACAGGCCATAATGTTTGTGCTTTGCTTCAGTGGTTGTGGAAGCAGTCTGCTTTCTATTTCCATTTAGGTCTTTTCGGATGCCGGCTTCCGTTCCCGTTGGAATGCTTTCCAGCTTCATGGCCAGCAGTTTGGGCCGTTCTTCGTCTTCAATGGCAAGTCTGGCATGCAGGTAAACTACGCTACCCTCTTTCAGAAGTGGTCCGGAGTCCTGGCAGGTCTTTGGGAATACCACCAGTTCCATAGAGCCGCTCAGGTCTTCAAAGGTGGCGTTGGCCATGGTGGTGCCGGACTTGGTCAGACGGAGCCGGATGGCAGTAATCATCCCTAAGATGCGGACGTTGTCATTATCATGGTACCGGGAGGTGCCGTCCTCTGTGGCCGCCAGCAAATCAGAAATGGCTGCCGTGCTGAAGGATTTGGCAACGTCTGCATAATCCTGTAACGGATGGCCGGACAGGTATAACCCGGTGGTTTCTTTTTCATACGCCAGCAAATCAGCGGGAGCAAATTCCGGCAGGTGGGGAACCTTGGTACCGGGTTCTTCTGCTGCGGCCATCCCGTCTAAGTCAAAGAGGCCAAGCTGTCCTTCCACATTGTGCCTGCGAGTGGAATCCAGCTCCGCCAGCAAGTCCGGCAAAAGAGTCAGCATCTGACGACGGTTCAGTCCGAAGCCATCCAGAGCGCCACATTTTACTAAGGACTCCATGGCTTTCCGGTTAAAGCTTTTTCCCTGAATCCGTTTTAAAAACGTGTAAAAAGAGGTGTACGGGCCGTTGTTTTCCCGCTCCGTTACAATGGTCTGAATCAAGCTGCGACCCAGGCCTTTTACCGCAAGCAGGCCAAACAGAATGTTGCCCTGTTCATCTACTGTAAATTCCCCGTATCCGGTGTTAATGTCCGGTGGCAAAACAGGGATTCCTTTGGCGTGACATTCTGCCACATATTCCACTACCTTGTCTGTCCAGTCCAGAACGCTGGTAATCTGGGACGCCATAAATTCTGCCGGATAATGGCACTTCAGATAGGCGGTCTGGAACGCCAGGGTGGCATAGGCAGCTGCGTGTGATTTATTAAATGCGTAGGACGCAAAGGAACTCATATCGTCAAAAATGGAGTTGGCTGCACTGGCCTGAATGCCGTTTTCCACGCATCCGGCCACGAACTTGGTGCGTTCCTCTTCCATGACTTTGTGTTTTTTCTTGGCCATGGCCCGCCGCACAATATCTGCGTGGCCAAAGCTGTATCCTGCCAGCCGTCTGCAGATTTGCATAACCTGTTCCTGGTACACAATGCACCCGTAGGTAACCTCCAGAATATCTTTCAATTCCGGGGTCTTGTACCGAATATCTTCCGGATGCAGGCGGTTGTGCAAATAAGTGGGAATGGAATCCATGGGACCCGGGCGATACAGTGATGTCAGCGCAATCAGATCCTCCACCTTCGTCGGCTTAAACTGCATTAAAATGTTGCGCAAGCCACCGTTTTCAAATTGGAACACCCCTTCTGTGTCCCCTTTTCCAAACATGGCAAAGGTGGCAGGGTCCGTGTAGTCAATGTCGGCTACCCGGAAAGTAGGATTCTTCTTTTGAATCAGGTTCTCCGCATTTTTGATGACCGTCAGGGTACGCAGACCAAGGAAGTCCATTTTAAGCAGGCCCAGTTCTTCCAGGGTGGTCATGGTATATTGCGTTACCACGGAGTCATCCTTTTTGGCTAGCGGCACATAATGGTTCACCGGCTCCGCCGTAATTACAACTCCGGCGGCATGGGTAGAGCTGTGCCTTGGCATGCCTTCTATTTTCAGTGCGTTGTCTATTAACTGTTTGACTTCCGGATCTTCCTGATACAGTTTCTTTAAATCCGGGTTCTTCTGGACTGCACCGGCTAAATTACCGGACATAGCCCACGGAATCTGCTTGCACACGGCGTCCGCTTTGCCATAGGCAATGCCCAGCACGCGGGCTACATCCCGGATGGCAGCCCGGGCCTTCAGGGTTCCGAAGGTGACAATCTGCGCCACGTGGTCGGCACCGTATTTTTCCGTAACGTAGTCTATGACTTCGCCGCGGCGTTCGTAACAGAAGTCAATATCAAAGTCCGGCATGGAAACCCGCTCCGGGTTTAAGAACCGTTCAAAGAGCAGATTGTATTTCATGGGGTCTATATCCGTAATGCCGACACAGTAGGCCACAATGGAGCCCGCTCCGGAACCCCGGCCCGGCCCTACCGGGATGTCCTTGGATTTGGCAAAGCGGACAAAGTCATACACAATCAGGTAATAATCCGTGTATCCCATTTTGCCGACAATGTCCAGTTCATAATTCATCCGGTCAAGGTAAGCCTGTGGCACCTCTGTCCCATACCGGCGAGTCAGTCCCTTTTCCGCTAAATGGCGCAAATACGCTTCATGACTGTCATACCCGTCAGGAATGGTGAAGTGTGGCAATTTGGTAACACCGAACTGAATGTCAATGTTACATCGCCCGGCAATCCGGTCCGTATTTTCCAAAGCCTCCGGAATGGCATGGAACAGTTCCTGCATTTCCTGCTCGGACTTCAGGTAAAATTCCCGGGTGCGAAAATCCAGGCCGATATCTTCATCTATGGTGTGGTTGGTTTGAATGCAAACCAGAATTTTCTGTACCTGTGCGTCTTCCTGCTTCAGGTAATGCACGTCATTGGTGGCCACCATGGGAATGCCGGTTTCCTTGCTAAGGCGGATCATCTGCGGCAAAATCTGCAGTTCTTCCGTCATGCCGTGGTTCTGTACTTCCAGGAAGAAGTTGTCATGGCCAAAGATGGATTCATATTCCAGGGCTTCTGCTTTGGCCCCTTCGTAATCTCCGGATAATAAAAGAGAATTGACGCCGCCGGCCAAACAGGCACTGCAGGCAATCAATCCTTTTGCATGCTGCCGAAGCAGTTCTTTATCTACACGGGGTTTGCTGTAAAAGCCTTCCGTAAAGCCGGCCGAAACCAGTTGGATCAGATTCTGGTAGCCCTCTTCCGTTTCGCAGAGGAGAATCAGGTGATGCCGCTCTTTGGCTTCCGGCCCGGTCTTGTTGAAACGGCTTCCGACCGCCACGTAAACTTCACAGCCTAAGATGGGCTTTATGCCGGCGGCTTTGGCTGCTTTATAAAAATCCATGGCACCGTACATGACGCCATGGTCCGTAATTGCTAATGCTGTCTGCCCCAGGTCTTTGGCGCGCTGCACCAGTTCCTGAATGCGGCAGGCGCCGTCCAGGAGGCTGTATTCCGTATGCACATGTAAGTGGGTAAAGGCCATAACGGCACCTCCTTTAGCGCAGTTCTTCGGCAATTTCCAAAATCCGTTGCAACCGATGGTTGACGCCGGATTTGGAAAGGGGCTCCTTTAAGTTGTCCCCCAGTTCTTTCAGACTGTAATCCGGATTTTCCTTCCGGAGCAGGGCCAGTTCCTGTAAATCCTGTGGCAGGTATTGCAGGCCCTTTTCCTCTTCAATGGTACGAATGGCCTCTATTTGCTTATAAGCGGCATCAAAGGCTCTGGAGGAATTGGCATTTTCAAAATTCATGCGGCGGTTAACCCGGTTCCGCATGTCTTTATACATTTTGGTTCCCATCAGGTCCAGGGAGCAGTCCGTGGCACCCATCAGGGTTAATAAATCTTCTACACTTTCGGAATCCTTGAAGTAAATAATGTGTGCCCCGTTGCGCTGCACATATTTGGGGGTCAGATTCCATTCCGAAAACAGCTTCATTAGGTCATTACAAAGGATTTTATGGGACAGCACAAATTCCAGATGGTAATCCTTTTCCGGATCCGTAATGGTACCGCAGGAAAGAAAGGCGCCACGCAATACGGCAGCGTGGCAGCAGTCAAATTCCAGATTGGCGCGATTCAGTCTTCTGGTAACTTCCCCGGGGCTATGTCCAAAAGCAGCCAGAACCGCAATCCGGTCTTCTGCGGAATCTACCGTAACATGGTACTTCCCTGCTGCGGACTTGCTTATAGTGGGCGTATGCCCCGTCAGTTCAACAATGCCGGTGGCGTACTTTCTGGCAATGGCTTCGGTTTCGGTTTTGATTCCCATGTGGGTTTTACTGAAGTCCCGGCAGGTCAGCATCAGGCCGTATAATTCCGCATGATGACAGCAGGCCTTCGGCCGTTGCTGGAACGCATCCTGATTCTGCAACAGTTCCTCTTTTACCCGGGAAGCAAAAGACACGATACCCCTCCTTTATTTCACAATATCCCGATGGAACACGTTCACCGGAATATTCTGTTCCTTCAAATAAGCGTACATGGCTTCGGCAAACGTAACCGAGCGGTGTTTGCCGCCGGTGCAGCCAAAGCAGATAACCAGACTGCCCTTCCCCTCTGCAGCATAAAGCGGCAAAGAGTACGTAATCAGATCCTTCATTTTGGCAAAGAAGGTCTGGGAGCTTTCATAGGACATGACGTAATCATAAACGTCCTTGTCCAGGCCGGTGTGCGGCTTCAGCTCCGGAATATAAAACGGGTTTGGCAGACAGCGCACGTCAAAGACCAGATCAGCGTCTGCCGGAATGCCGTACTTAAAGCCGAAGGACATACAGGTAACCTGCAGGGTCTGCTGCAGATTGCAATCAAAAATACCGGCAATGCGGGCCTTCAGCTGCGCCGGTTTTAAGTGCGTGGTGTCAATGACATAATCTGCCCTATGTTTCAGCGGCGCCATCATTTTTTCTTCTTCGGCAAAGGCTTCTTCCAGGGTGTTGGTATCCTTGTACAACGGATGCTTCCGCCTGGTTTCTTTAAAGCGATGCAGCAGTGTTTCATCTTCGCAGTCCAGATACAGAATGCGATAGTTAATTCCCTGTTCCTTTAAGGTGTCCATGGAAGTATACAGCGTTGAAAATTCCTTGCCGGCACGCACGTCCACGCAGACTGCGGCACGGAAGTCCTGTTCGGACTTTAGGAAAATTTGTCCGAAGGACGGTAGCAGTTGCGGCGGCATATTGTCTATGCAGACAAAGCCGATATCCTCCAGCATTTCAACAGCCTTGGATTTTCCGGCGCCGGAGCGCCCTGTTACAATAAGGAATTCCATAGATCCACCCCCTGTGGATTAGAGTATCTGTACCTCCGGTTCCAGGCTGACGCCTGTTTCCTTCCGTACGGTTTCCTGAATATAGGAAATCAGTTGCAAAATATCAGTGGCCGTGGCGTTGCCGCGGTTAATGACAAAACCGGCATGCTTTTCGGAGACCTGTGCTCCGCCAATGGCATAGCCTTTTAAGTTACACTGTTCAATCAGGGCGCCGGCAAAATGGCCTTCCGGCCGCTTAAACGTGCTGCCGGCACTGGGATATTCCAGTGGCTGTTTGGCTACACGGCGGGCCATGGTCTGGTCCATTTTCAGTTTGATGGCATCCGGGTTGCCCTTTTCCAAGTAAAAGATAACAGAGGTAATAATCAGGTCCGCGCCCATGTAATTGGAGCGGCGGTAATCAAAGCCCAGTTCGGCTTTGCCCTGCCAGGAGCCTTTTTCGCCGTCTGCGTTCATGTGGTTAACCACCATGACCACGTCTTTCATTTCCCCGCCGTAGGCGCCGGCATTCATATAAATGGCGCCGCCGACGGAGCCGGGAATGCCGTAGGCAAATTCCAGACCGGTCAGGCTGTAATCCAGGGCAAAGCGGCACAGCTTGGTAACCGACGCTCCCGCCTGGGCGCGCACCATATTGTTACCGCAATATTCTACTTTGCTGAAGGCTTCTCCTAATAGAAGAACTACGTTTTGCAGGCCACTATCCGGCACCAGCACGTTGGAGCCCTTTCCTAAAACCAGGGGCTTTACGCCTTCCTGTTTGCAGGCTTTCAGTAAACCGGACAGCGCTTCTGTGCTGTTTGGCTCTACCAGAAGATCTGCCGGACCGCCGACACGAAAGCTGGTGTAACGGCTCATGTCTGCCTGTCTGGTAGCTTTACAGCCGTGGGCTTCGGCCACGGCTAAAATGGTTTCATACATGACAGACTCCTTAAGACAGCGTGGCTAACAGTGCAGCACCGATGATGCCGGCGTCATTGCCAAGCACGGCTGCACGGATTTCCGTCTTTTTCATGGCATACTGGGCGTACTGCTGTTCATTGACTTTCTGAATCAGCGGCTGAATTAAGAAGTCCCCTTCTCTGGAAATGCCGCCGCCAATGCAAAGAATATCCGGTTGGAACAGATTAATTAAGTCCGTAACACCAACGGCCAGATAACTGATGTATTCGTCTACTACTTTTAAGCCGAGTTCGTCTCCTTGACGAGCTGCCTTAAAGGACGTAATGCCGTTTACTTTTTCCAGGCTGTCGGAAATCTTCCACATCAGGCTGGTTTTATAGGCATCTGCTTCCATGGCTTCCCGGGTTTCCCGTACTAATGCCGTGGCAGAAGCGTATTTTTCAAAGCAGCCCTGGCGGCCGCATTTGCAGGGGATGCCATCTTTGACAATAACCATGTGGCCGACTTCTCCGGCGGCACCGTTGATGCCGGTCAGGAGCTTTCCGTTCAGGATGATACCTCCGCCAACGCCCGTGCCAAGGGTTACGGCAATAAAGTTTGGCACGCCGTGGCCGCAACCGGCAAGCTGTTCACCCAGAGCGGCGCAGTTGGCGTCATTCTCTACAAAGGTCGGCTTGCCCAGGCGCTGCTGGATCATGTCCCGCAGCGGCGTGTGCAAGAAGCCAAGGTTCGGGGAGTTTTCTACCACACCGTCTGCGTTAACCGCACCCGGTGTGCCAACTCCTACACTTTCCACGTCCTGCAGGGAAATACCGGCTTTCCGAACGGCCAGCTTTGCCGCTTCGGCAATAGAGTCGGCAATTTCTTCTGCCGGGCGCGGGCAGTTGGTCTTGACGGAAGCTGCCCCAAGGATCTTGTTGTTTTCATCTACTACACCGGCAGCAATGTTGGTGCCGCCGAGATCAATTCCGATTTTGTACATTTTACTTTTGTTCCTCTTCTTCTATTTTTATCAGAAATTTTTACCAGAAAATCTGATTGTGCCACGGGTCTACTTCGGCCGGCTTCGGCGGAAGGAATTCATCATCTTCCATACCGAGGCTTTCCAGCAGTTCCCGTGCAGAGTTGTGGCCCATTGCTTTCAAGCGATTGTTGATGGCCGCCACTTCAATGATAATGGCCAGGTTTCGTCCCGGGCTGACCGGAACGGTAATCTTCGGAATTTCCACGCCTAAGATATTGGCGGTTTCTTCTGCAATACCCATCCGTTCGTAAACTTTATTTTCATCCCACTTTTCCAGTTCTACCACCAGATCAATTTTGGAAGTCATTTTAACGGCACCCATACCGAACAGCCGTCGGGCATCTACAATGCCGACCCCGCGCAGTTCAATAAAGTGACGGATGTTGTCCGGAGCGGAACCAACCAACGCTTTTTTGGAAACCTTCCGGATTTCTACGGCATCATCTGCTACCAGGCGGTGTCCGCGTTTAATCAGTTCTACTACGTTTTCCGATTTTCCGACGCCGGAGTCCCCGACAATCAGAATGCCTTCACCGGAAACATCTACCAGAACGCCGTGACGGGTTTCCCGTTCGGCCAGTTCCACGTTCAGAAATTCTACCAGGGACGTGGTGGCAATAGAGGTGTGGTCACTGGCCTGCAGCAACGGTACCTGATACTGCTCCGCAAACGGAACAAAGTCCTGAATCAGGTCCTTCGGCACCATGACGGAGAACACGCAGGCCGCCGGTTTTTCCCGCATAAGACGGTCTATATTTTCATTCCGTAAATCCGGAGTCAGGTCTTCCAGGAAGAGATATTCCGAGTTCCCCAGAAATTCAATTCGTTCCGGGGTAAAGTTTTTGTCATAACGCGCCAGAATTAAGCCCGGGCGATTGACTTCCATGGAATGGATCAGAATGTCATCTGCATTACATGGAAGATAAATTGGCGTGTACCCTTCAGCCGCAATGATTTTACTCAGCGCAACGGAATACTTTCCTGCCATTTGCTACACTTCCTTTTTTGTTTCAATACACAAAATATTTTAGCATAGCTTTCCCTTTACTGACAACAAAATATAGAGTGTGTTATAATTATGCAAACATTCCATTTTAAGGCGGTATTGTTTATGAGAATTAACGATATTATACAAAGAAAACGGGATGGCTATGAACTGTCACAGGATGAAATCCGCCAGATTGTCAACGGCTTTACGCTGGGCAAGGTGCCGGATTACCAGATGTCCGCTTTTCTGATGGCCATCTGGTTCCGTGGCATGACCAAAGAAGAGACCTTTGCCATGACCTATGCCATGGCAAACTCCGGAAAGAAAGTGGATATCGGCAAAGTACAGGGGCCCACCGTAGACAAGCACAGCACCGGTGGCGTTGGGGACAAAGTTACCCTGATTGCCGCGCCCATTGCAGCCGCACTGGGCTGTAAGGTGGCAAAGATGGTAGACCACGGTCTGGGATACACCGGTGGCACCCAGGACAAGCTGAATTCTATTCCCGGCTTCCGGACGGCGTTAAACTCACAAATGTTTTTAAGTCAGGTCAATAAAACCGGGCTTGCTCTGATCAGTCGCACGGAAGATCTGATTTCCGTGGACCAGCGGTTATACTCCCTGCGGGATGTCACCGCTACAGAAGACAGTCTGCCCCTGATTGCCTCTTCCATTATGAGCATGAAGCTGGCCACCGGCTGTCAGAATATTATTCTGGATGTAACAGTGGGCAGTGGTGCATTTATGAAAACCTTGAAAGAAGCAAGGGAGCTGGCTCGCCTGATGGTAGAAATCGGGAAAAGCGCCGGACGCAATGTCACCGCCATTATTACGGATATGGACGCGCCGCTGGGCTATGCCATCGGAAACAGTCTGGAGGTTATGGAAGCCATTGAAGTCCTGAAGGGCAAAGGTCCGGAGGACCTGAAAGAAGTCAGTCTGACAATTGCCTCCGCCATGTATGCCGCCGCGTTCCAGAAGAGCAAGGAAGAAGCGGATCAGGCGGTACAAGGCGCCATAGACAACGGATCTGCCCTGCAGAAACTGGCGGAAATGGTACGTTGTCAGCGCGGGGATGCCAATCTGATTTTCCAGCCGGATGGGTTCCCGGTCAGCAAGCATATCCAGTCCGTCAAGTCACCAGTCAGCGGGTATCTCTGCCACATGGAAACCGATGTGATTGGTTCCGTGGCATGCTTACTGGGCGCCGGCAGGGAACGAAAAGACTCCCGCATTAATTACGCGGCAGGAATTGTTTTACACGTCAAGCCCGGGGATTACGTGGAAGAAGGTCAGTCCCTGGCCAGTTTCCGTACGGACACAGACGGTATTTTCTACGAAGCGGAGCAGGCTTTCCTGTCCGCACTGGCCTTTTCACCGGAGCCGCCCGCTCCCCGCACGCTGATTCATGAAGTCATTCTGTAACAGGTAACAGAACATCCAAGCAAAAATAAAAAGGACCGTTTCCGTTTGGAAGCGGTCCTGCTTTTTGCTTTTTAGTCCACCATAAGACTGGTCAGGATGGCGGAGTAAATTTTAACGGGGTTTTCCAGGAAGTTGTCCTTCAGCTTTTCGGCCTGGTCCCGATCGGTAACAAAGACGGTCAGGGTTAACAAATCCGTGTCCTTTTCGGTCATGCAGAAAGACACGCGGTATCCATCCTTGTAAGGTTCAATCCGGACATCATTTTCCCGGGCGTTCCGCTCTAAGGTTAATTGCCGCTGTGCGGAGTGAACGGCAATATCCAGTACTGATTTCGGCAAATCTTCCTGCAAAACGGAAGCTGCCATTTTTCCTTCTTCTGTCAATTCAATAATTTCCTCTTCTTCAGATAATTCCGGTTGCAGCAGGCCCTTTTCCACCAGCTCAGCAATGGCTTCCTGCACCTCAAAGTAATTGGCCAGTTCTTCTTTCTGGCAGGTATTGGTAATCAGGCGCACGGGCACCGGACCGTTTAATGCGTCCAGCAAGGCACAGATTAACAATTGAATGTCACTTTTGGAGCGAAGACCGCCGGCGCCGACGCCTTCGGTAAACGCATCAAAAACAGGGGTTGGAAGATGTTCGCGTGCCATATTAGTAATCCCCTTCTTCGGTGTTTGCCACACCGGAAATGTCCTGACGGGACATAAACAAGTAACCGTTATTGGCCAGCAGATTCAGGTCTGCAAGGCACATGCCAATGCCGTTGGCAACGCAGTTCAGTGGGTCATCTGCCACGCGGGTCTTAATGCCGGTTCGTTCCTGCACCACTTCTTTCATACCGTAAAGCAGGGCCGTACCGCCGGTCAGCACAATGCCTTCTTCCATAATATCTGCAGACAGTTCCGGCGGGGTCTGTTCCAGGACATCTACAATAGAATCCAGAATGGAAAGGATGTGCGGGCGCATAGCAAAGTAGGCTTCATTGGAGGTAATTTCAAACTCCATGGGCATGCCGGTAATGTAATCCTTGCCCTTGGCAATCATGGCAAGCTCATTGCTTCTTTGATACGCACAGCCAATGGTCTTTTTAATTTCTTCTGCCGTCTGTTCTCCAATTAAGACATTTCGTTCCCAGCTACAGTAACGGATGATGTCATCTGTCAGCTTATTGCCTGCCACCTTCAGGGACGAGGCAACTGCCATAGAGCTCATGGTAATAACGGCAACGTCCGTTGTACCGCCGCCCAGGTCAACAATCATGACGCCATGGGGGTTCAGGGTTTTGATACCGGCACCCAAAGCAGCTGCAATGGGTTCTTCCAGCAGGCAGGCCTTTCCTGCACCACTGGCGGTAATAACATCCAGGATGGTACGGCGTTCCAGGTTGGTAACGGTACCCGGCATACAAATAATAATATTCGGCTTGAAAATTTCATTGCCGCAAATTTTCTTAATGAAGTAACGCAGCATGTGCTCCGCTACGGTAAAGTTGGAAACCACGCCGTCCCGCATGGGGCGAACCACTTCAATGGAATCCGGTTCCTTTCCCAGCATTTGGTAGGCCTTTTTGCCGACTGCCAGAACCTTTCCGGTGCCGGTTTTGTAGGCCACAATGGAGGGCTCTGACATGACAATGCCTTTGCCCTGCTGGTACACAATGACGTTTGCGGTACCAAGGTCAATTCCGATATTTAAACCAAGCATTGCCACCCCTCCTTTACCGGAAAATAACGGACAAACCGTCAAAAAATTCACCTTATAGAATAATGCATTTCCTGCGGAACGTCAATTCTCCGAAGGGTCCTTTTCCGCTTTCTTTTTTGAACCGAAAGCACCGGTATTCCGGGTCAGCGCCGCCGAGGCAACATAGACCGCCTTGGCCCCATGGAGACGTAGCAGTACGGCAATTTCATTGGCTGTTGCGCCGGTGGTAACAATGTCGTCAATCAGCAGGATGACGTCTCCTTCTACCCTTTTCCGGCGATGCAGCTCATAGGAATTGCGAATGTTTTCCCTTCTTGCCTCAGCCCCTAAGGTGTGCTGGGCTTCGCCGGTTTCCCGTTTTTGCAAAAGTTTACAATCCACCAGAGGTGGTTCCGGTAACCAAGTAAAACAGCGCAAATCCAATTGTTCTACCAGGGACTCCGCCTGATTAAAGCCCCGCTCTGCCGTCTTCTTCCGGGTAGCAGGGACACAGGTAATCAGGGTAAACGGCACCCCAAAATACCGCATGGCAATGGTCTGGCTTAGATACGTTCCGAAAAAGACAGCCACCTCTTCCCGGCTTCCGTATTTCATACGGAGCAGGGCATCCCGAATGGCATCTTCGTAATAAAAGGGCGCCGCTGCCTGCTCATAGGCATGCGGCGCCTTGCGGCACTTACAATCAGCTAAAGAGGTGCCGCAGAAGGGACAAAACGGCGGCAGAATTGGCCGGATGCGGGAAGCGCATGCGGCACAAAGCTGTTCCGTTCCGTCTGCGGGTTGCCCGCAGCAGGCACAGCGGCCCGGGAACAGCAGTCCGGCAACTTTACGGAAGTAAGGATTCATTGTTTTCCTCCAGGAAATAAGACAGGGCAGAAAAACGACGAATTTTTTTATCATTGGCAACCATGGCGGCAATCTGCTGTTCCCGCCCGATGGTGATCATACGGGTGCGGGCACGGGTGACCGCTGTATAAAAGAGGTTCCGGTAGCAAAGCTGTGGCGGAATGTCTATGACCGGCATGATGACCGCTTCAAATTCACTCCCCTGGGATTTGTGTACCGTAACAGCATAGGCCAGTTCCAGGTTTTTCAGATTCTCCGGCGGATAGACTGCAGTTCGTCCGTCAAAGTCTATGGTTAAGATGCCCCGTACGCGGTCTACCTTGGTCAGGATTCCGATATCCCCGTTAAAGATACCGCTTCCCTCTTCCTTTCCCTTCGTCCAGAGCAGGTTGTAATCATTTTTGATTTGCATAACCTTGTCCCCTTCACGGAAGACCCGGTTTTGCAGTTTCCATTCCCCTTTGCCTTTGGCCGGTGGATTGATGGCGTCCTGCAAAAGGTGGTTTAGATTCATGGTGCCGGTGTCTCCTTTACGTGAGGGGCACAGCACTTCAATATCTTTTATTGCATTATAACCGTAGGCTTTCGGCAAACGGTTACAGTACAAGTCTACAATGTCTTTGGCTGTCTGAAGCCCGGAACTACGTTCCATGTGGAAGAAATCCTTATCCACGCGATGCAGCTCCGGCATTTCTCCGGCTACTACCCGGTGCGCGTTGGTAACAATCAGGCTTTCCATGGCCTGACGAAAGACTTCATTCAGTTCTACTACCGGAAGCAGTTCGGATTGAATCAGGTCATGCAATACGTTTCCGGCACCAACCGGAGGAAGCTGGTCGGAGTCTCCTACCATGACTAAACGGCAGCCAATGGGAAGCGCATCCAGCAGGGCACTGAACAGGATGGTGTCCACCATGGACAGCTCGTCTACAATGACCGCGTCCGCTTCAATGGGATTGCGGGCGTTGCGGGCAAAGCGCATGCGCTCTTCCCCTGTACGCTCCGCCTCCAGTAAGCGGTGAATGGTCTTGGCCTCTTTGCCGGTAATCTCCGACATCCGCTGGGCCGCCCGGCCGGTGGGCGCCGTCAGAACAACATCCAGTTCATCGGCTTCAAATAATTCTAAGATGCCATTGACTGTGGTGGTTTTTCCGGTACCCGGTCCACCGGTTAAAATCAGGACGCCTTTTTCTATGGCGGTAATAATGGCGTCCCGCTGTTTGGTTTCATACTGAATTCCGTTGCGGAGTTCTATGCGTTTGATGTCCCGCTCCAGCGCAGACCGGCCGGCCGGCGGGAAACGGACCAGCATCTTAATGCGCTGTGCCGTGTTGTATTCGGCATCAAAGAATTCCGGTAAAAAAAGAAATTCCCTGCCATTCAGCGGGGCACAGCGCAGCTGACGCTGTTCCACCAACGTATCTATGGCAATGTCCACGGTATCCGTATTGGTGCCAAGTAAATTGGCTGCCGGCGCCAGGACTTTGTCCCTGGGCAGGCAGGTATGGCCGTTTCCGACATTATGATTTAGCACGTGCAGAATGCCGGCGCCCATGCGGTACCCCGGATCCGGAGTCTCCGGCAAAGAGGCCGCCAGGCTGTCTACCCGTTCAAAGCTGATGCCAATATCTGCCAGACACAGCAGATACGGATTCTGCTGAATTCTGGCCACGGCGGAGTTGCCAAGGAAGCAGTAGGCACGAATACTTTCCGCCGGTGTCAGTCCCATGTTGGACAGGGACATCATGATTTCCCGAACGGCAAACTGGTCCTGGAAGTTCTTGCCGATGGTCTTGGCTTTGGCAAGGGAAATCCCCTTAATTTCTGCCAGCTTTTCCGGATGGTGGGACAGCACTTCAAAGGTTTCTTCCCCAAAGGCTTCCACAATTTTGTTGGCCGTGGACGGCCCGATTCCTTTTACGGCGCCGCTGGCCAGATACTTCAGCATTTGGGCCACGGTTTCCGGCATGCTCCGTTCACACAGTTCCGCGCGGAACTGTCTGCCGAACGTAGCATGGGTGTCCCAGTGCCCCGCCAGCTTCAGCTCTTCTCCGGCACTAATCTCCGGCAGTACGCCGACCACCGTAATCAGTTCCCCTTCTTCTGTGGAAAGGTCCAGTACCGTGAAGCCGGTTTCTTCTTTGCGGTAAATGGTTTCTTCCGCAACGCCGTATAAATATTCCAGTTCTTCTTCCGGCATGGTACTGCCTCCTTTCCTTAGGTTACCTACTCATTTTACGGTGTCGGCCGTCCGCTTTCAAGCGAAACGAAAGTGCGGCATAAAAAAAGAACGCCAAAAGGCGTTCTGCGGGACCGGGCCTGTAAGCCGAGTTCTGTTTTTCAGGCAACCATCTATCTTGCCGTGTCATTGCTGGCACGGTCCAGCCACCCTTCTGCTTTAAAGCGGACGAGCCATCCTATGCAAGTCGGTGTTGCTCCGGATAGGGTTTACATAGCCATGATGTCTCCACCATGCTGGTGAGCTCTTACCTCGCCTTTCCACCCTTACCTTCCAAAGGAAGGCGGTATCTCTCTGTTGCACTTTCCCTAGGGTCACCCCCGGCGGCCGTTAGCCGTTATCCTGCTCTGTGGGGCTCGGACTTTCCTCTGGCACGCAGGGTACCAGCGGCTGCCCAACCCGGTCACCACTGGAATTCTATTCGATTTACCGGGGCTTGTCAAATCAGAAAAGGCCCGATTTTCTTAGATATTCTTAAGGTTTTGGTTGTATTATACCCTGAATGGGAATAAACTATTTATCCCTATTAAGAAAGCAGGAGGCCCTTTCCATGGCAGATAATAAATATAACAACGGCAATCTGTTTGAAGATATTTATTCTGATTCTTCCCGTGTGCCGCGGAACCGCCAGCAAAACAACAACCTTTCCTATAATGATTTCAAGCCACAGCATAATACCGATATCTATGACACGGTAGAATTACCTCCGCAGTGGCAGGACAATCATGCCTATAATCCATATCAGCAGCAAATGCGTCAGCAGGCGCAGCAGCAAAGACGCCAGCAACAGCGCCGTCAGCAGCAGGCCGGTTCCCAGCGCAGGGCTAACAATTCATCACGGCCAAATCGCCAGGGAAGACAGCAGGCAGAGGTGCGTCTCCGCGGAGATATTCCCATGGACCGGGACGCCCTGTATGAAATGCAGAATGCGCAGGCAAGAAAACAAACTGTATCGCCGAAGAAAAAAAGAAAAAAGAAAAAGGGCAAGTGGTGGCAGAAACTGCTCTGCATCCTCCTGGTCCTGGTTCTGCTTTATCTTGGCGTCAGCTACCTCCTCTTCCACAACACGGATTACAGCACGGAAGAGCACTCCAAAAACCAATACATTTCCAGTACACAGTTGAAATCCAGCCCATTTGTGGAAAATATTCTGCTGCTTGGTTCGGACGCCCGGGAAGGAGACACCGTTTCCCGCTCCGACACCATGATTCTGGTTTCCATAGACAAGAAGCACAGCAAAATTAAACTGACTTCCTTCCTCCGGGACAGCTACGTGGAAATTCCGGGACACGGTTACAACAAACTGAACGCTGCCTGCACTTACGGCGGTACCCAGCTGGTTATTGACACCATTGAATACAACTACAAAATTAAAATTGATAAATATGCCATGGTAGACTTTACCTGCTTCCAGGAACTGATTGATGCCATCGGCGGCGTAGATGTCAAAGTAACCCAGGCAGAAGCCAATTACCTGAACAAGACCTGGTACCGTTGGTCCCTGACCGGCAACAAGCTGCACTTTGACTCCGGCGAAAGCGTCCACTTAAACGGCGAAGAAGCCCTGATGTTCTGCCGGATCCGTGGACTGGACTCCGACATTAAGCGTACCGAACGTCAGCGTCGCGTTATTTCCGCCATTAAGACACAGGCCATGTCCAGCATTACTCCATCTACCATCAACAGCATTTTGAAAAACGTACTGCCTTACATTAAGACGGACATCCGGGAAAACCAGCTCATGAATAAGGGCATTGGCTACCTGCTTCTGTACCGCAATTATGAAATTGCCGAAATGTCCATTCCGTACACCGGCACCTGGCATGATGAAACCATCAGCGGCGTTGGCGCCAGCCTGGTCTTTGACATTGACCAGGACGCCACCATCCTGAAAAACTTCATTTACAAGGACGAGTACGAAAACAAGGACGCTTAAATTTTACTTTCCCCTACTTTTTTGTTAGTATAAATGCACGAATTCAAAAGTTGGAGTTGATCCGCATGGTAAAAAACAGCATATTCTCTATTCTTTACCTTCTTGCCAACATTGGCCTGTTGGCTCTGCTGGCCTTCCCTGTTTTTCTCAGCGGCCTGTTTACAGAGCTTGCGTTGTATATTGCGGCAGGCTGTGTGGTCCTGATGCTCCTGTCCACTTTTGTTCTGGCATTTCAAAAGGCCGGCCGGCCCACCAAGGTTACCAAAGTCACCCTGTTTTACAATGACCTGGTTGCCTGCGGCGCCCTTGCCCTTCTGTACTACATGTTAAGCCACACATTTTCCTACCTGCTGGTTCTGGTCATTCCGGCCATCCTCTTCTTTATCAGCTTTCTGTTCCTGATAGATGACCTGGTTCACTATCACAGCCAGCCACGCAAAGAAAGAAAGGCCGCTCCGGAAGCAGATTCCCCGGCGGAACCGTTCCCAGAGGATTCCTTCCCGGGCAACTCCTTAGCCGTAGATCCTGACATCTTTGAGACCGTTTCCGACGTCAAAGAAATTCCCAAGAAAGAAGACCAACCCACCACACCGTCCAACTCCATGTTCCAAGGCGTGGAAATGCGCTCCATCAGCTTTGATGACTTTGCAGACTACGTAGAAGAAGACGAAGACAACAATTAAGTAATTTCAAAAAGGAAGCCACAATCCGGTAGTGTATGCTACCAAGATTGTGGCTTTTGTTTTTCTTCTGATTTACCGTCTTAGATTCTACGGATCCATTACGCCTCTTCAATTACTGCATTCAGATAAGCATCTACCTCATCAATGGTAAAACCTTTTCTACCTGCCAGTCGGTTTTCTTCAACCGCAAGTAGTTCTTCCCGTAATTTCAGCATTTTTTCCTTTTGATTACAAATTTCCGTATTCATCATAGTAGAAAATCTCCTTTATTCATAAAGAAACCTGTTTCGGGCGAGTTAGTTGTTTTCTAAACTTTTTATGGCTTTCTAAAGATAAATAGATATTCATGTGCTATCAGCAGGAAGTTGTACTTTATACTATTGGTTTTCCAATAACCCGTAGCACGGCAGTTATGTTGCTCTTTAATTATCAGTTCTTTCAGTTTGAATCCGGCAGCCTCAAAAACTTTCATAACATCAAAGCTCATAGGTATCATATGCCCGTTTTTTCTGGTATCTCCCATAAGAACTGCACAGAATTTTCCTTTTTTTAAAACCCGAAAACTTTCTGCGGCAACCTTCTCCATTTCCTTCAGAAAGGATTGTATATCACAATTTGATAAATCTTCCGGAATAACAAGATTTAAATCTTTGCTGTATTTAATCATATCTGCGTACGGAGGATGCGTGCATATTAAATCAATTGATTGATCTGATATGAAATCAAGATTCCGCGCGTCACCTTTTTTGATTGATACAATTCCGTTTGCGCCTTCATGCTCAAAATCAACTTTTTCTTTGCATCTTTCCAGTGCAACATCGTTTACGTCAACACCTATGATATTTCGGTTTAACAGCTTTGCTTCTACAAGGGTTGTTCCCCCTCCAGCAAATTGGTCAAGAACCAAATCACCTTCTTGGGAATACCTTAGCATGATGTTTCGCGGAATATAAGGCGACCAATTGCCCCTCCATTTAGAATCATGTGTGGCCCAATTTCCTCTGTTTGGGAAACTCCAAACAGTCGTCATTTCTAGTTCAAAGTCTTCTGGACCCCATTGTGTAATTTTCTTTCCAGCCATGATTACTCCTATACAAAAAGCTCCTGCATAATATTATTTTCCATATCATCAATACTGTAAATTGTATCCAATACATCAAAGGTCTCTCGCAGATTTCCTCGAGCACTAATCCACGATGTTCCATCAGTGATCCATACAAAGGTAAAGCCATCTACTTGATCTGCTTCCTGTGCAAGCATTTTATAGCTTCTTGCAGTTTCATTCAGCTTAGAGCCGCCGCCTTTACCACCATAGAAATTTGTCTCAATGGCATAAACCATATTTGATGTCTTTACAACGAAATCAAAACGTTTTCTGGCCTTCCCTTGATTTGATAATGCGGATAAATCTAAATTCCAACGTTGCTCAATTTCAGAAAGATACATTTCTTTAAAGTAGGTTTCGTCCCTGACAAACCCTGCTTCACGTATATATCGTTCCACCAAATCTTCCATCTGGTGCCCTCCACGATTTTTACGTCCATTGGAATCGAGTCCTGTTTCCACACCATAAACATAATCTACAAGATTGTTGACGATGTGGTTTGATATCATATCAAACAGACCCGTCTTTCGCATAAATACTTTATATTGATCAAGAGAACAATTCTTCTTGTCAAAACAATATAGATATGATCCATCCTCGTCCTGCGCATAGATCTCATATCCACGAACCGCAAGAAGAATTGGAATGCATTTTAACGTCTCTGGATATCTGGAGACAAGGGTTTCAAAATCCTGTTCAATATTTTTTGAGCCAATCAACGTGTTAAGAATATTAAGTTCTGTTTTAATTTCATCAACATTAGCAATTACTTTCTGAAAATCCACATAGTAATCATATCTGGAAATGCTTAGTCTGAATTTGCTAAGCCACTCGTCAAAATCTCTTTTCATATTTTTCTTCCTTGCTGGTATAGATTAATAATTCACTGATCTTTCCTCTGGCATTTGCATTACTGTTAATCATTCGCGTTGCATATATTCGTTCAATTTCCATTCCGGAATACAGATTGTCAAAAAAATCATCATTAGGGTCTGTATTCTTTGGATCAGAATTACTTGCAACAACAAAGGTTCCAGAATCAGATAATTCTTTTATATATTCACCAAGTTCTTTTTGATGTTCATCATCAAAGCCATTTGCCGTATACGATGCAAAGCTCTGAGAAGAAGGCAAAGGTCTGTAAGGCGGATCAAAATAAGCGAAAGTCTGTTCATCCATAAAATATGCTGATTTTTTATAGTCTGCGCAAACAATTGTGACGTTAGCTAAAACTTTAGATACCGAGCGAAGATTCTCTTCATCGCAGATTGTCGGCATTTTATAGGAGCCCATGGGAACGTTGTATTCCCCTTTCGCATTCACACGATACAGTCCGTTAAAACACGTTCTATTAAGAAAAACAAATAACGCCGCCTGTTCAATTGTTCTTTGGTCAGCTTTCTTGAGGAAATTAAATCTTGCCCGTTTTTCATAAAAGAACTCTTTCCGATCGTCCTTTTCCATTGGAAGATAGGCACATTCGTATTGCTTCAACAGATTAATAAGAGCATCTACATCATCTCTAATCACAATATAAGTATTGATTAACTCTGCATTTGCATCACTAATATAGACCTCATCAATATCATAATTGCTTAAGACGTCAAACAGCACAGCACCTCCGCCAACAAAAGGTTCTGCATATTTACAAACGCGTTTTCCTAACTCGTCTGGATAATGATTCTTTATTTGTGCAAGAAGCTGTCCTTTTCCACCGGCCCATTTCAAAAAAGGCTTTGCCTTTGGCTTATTTTCACTACCCGGGTTCTGGGATTTTTCCGGAATCAACCATACATTATTCTTTTTTTCTACATTTTCTATTTGCCCACTAGAACAAAGGGCCACAACACTCTTTTGGGAAATTCCCCAAAGACTAGCCGCTTCTTTCGTAGTTATATAATTCATGGACCTACCTCCTGCCGTCTAGAGCAGTGTCATTTTCAGTGTCTATTATAGGTAAGCTGCCGATGTGGGTCAAATTTTATGAAAGCTAAATCATGAATATCACTTCGATAAATAGCACCCGTCTTTAGGACCTCTTCTACTATACCGTACTGAACGCCCCAAAACAATTGAATGATATTTTCGCATAAAGAGTCTGTTGTTTACACAGATAAGCAAACCTGCTACCATAATGCGCAGAAAATACCGAAGGAGGTCTTTTATGCCTACCTATGATTTTAAAACCACCATTCCGCGCACCGACTGCGGAAGCTTCAAATGGGAAGAAATGCTGCCGTATCATTGTCCGGAGGATGTTATTCCGTTCTCTATTGCAGATATGGAGCTCCGCACTATGCCGGAGGTAACCGAAGGGTTAAAGCAATTTTTAGACCAGAACATTCTGGGCTACACAGGCCCGACCAAGGATTACAAAAAGTCCGTAACGGACTGGATGCTGCGTCATCATGACTGGGTGGCCGATCCGGACTGGATTGTAACCACACCCGGTGTTGTTCAGGCATTCTTTACCGCTGTTCGTACCTTCACCAGCCCCGGCGATTCAGTGCTTCTTCTTACTCCGGTTTATTACCCTATGTACTTTGCCATAGAGCGAAACAACCGCAAAATTGCAGCCAGTCCACTCATCAATACGGATGGACGTTATACCATAGATTTTGCGGATTTTGAGGCTAAGGCCAAGCTCCCGGAAACAAAGTTGTTCCTGCTCTGCAGTCCGCACAACCCTACCGGGCGTGTGTGGACTAAGAAAGAGCTCCAGGAGCTGAATCGCATCTGCCTGGAAAACAACGTATTTGTCTGCAGTGATGAAATTCATAATGACCTGATTTTCCAGGGGCATACCCATACCGTGTTTGCTTCTTTAGGGAAAGAAGCGGAGCAGAATTGTATGGTGTGTACGGCTCCCAGTAAGACCTTTAACCTGGCGGGCGTACAGACGTCTAATATTTTTCTGCCGAATCCGGAGGTGCGTAAGCAGTTTAAGGAAGAGCTGAATCGCCAGGGAAATTCGGGTTGTAACATCTTGGGGTTAGAGGCATGCCGCCTGGCCTATACTCATGGGGACCAGTGGCTGGCGCAGCTCATGACGCTCTTGGAGACCAACCAGCAAACCATAAGGGACTTCTTCCGGGAGCATTATCCTATGGTTACCATTTCCCCGTTGGAGGGCACGTACCTTCTTTGGCTGGATTTGCACAAACTGGAACCGGATGCTAAAAAGCTGGCCAAGCTACTTCGGGAGGACGCCCATTTGTTCTTTGATGACGGCTACATTTTCGGAGACGAGGGAGCCGGCTTTGAACGCTGGAATCTGGCGTGTCCGACCTGTTACATTGAAGCGGCTTTGCAACGGTTTGATTCCATTTTTAAACAATAAAAGCAAAACAAAAGGCCTCTGGGATTTTCTTTTCCCAGAGGCCGCTTATTTTTCTTGTTATTGCGTAATTAAATTACATGAAACTGGTTAAAAAGCTCCGTCATGGAATCCCAGTTTTCCCCGCGAACACGCAACAGTCGGTACTTTTTTCCGGTTTCGGACTGCACTCTGAGCTTGTTCAGGCGGTAGTTGCGGGCAGAGATGGCGGAGGCGTCAATGTAATCCAGGAACGTTCCTTCTTCGTTGAAAATCCAGATGCCGCGGTAATTGAACTGAATTACATACATGGACTTTTTGGCAAACTTTTTCAGGAACAAAAACAGAATAAAGAAGAACAGGAAAATGCCGGGAATGACAACGGAAAACGTTTTATCCGGGTCACCGTAAAAGACGAAGCCGAAGAAGGCGGCGCAAAAGCCAAAAAACGCAATCAGAGGCCAGCCGAAGTATTTCATGGTAATACCGGCATTAAAGCCGCTGGTGGTAACTGCTTTGTGTTCATCCGCAAAGTCGTTTTCCAGCTGTTGGGTGGTCTTTGCAACAATTTTTTGTACTGCGGTGTTGACTGCACGGGTTACTGCTGAACCAATTGCACGGGTAACTACTTGTTCTACTGCCATGTTAAAAATCCTCCAATAGGGTTCCGATAACGGCGTTGGAGACTAAGAACCCGCGTTCGGTCAGTTTCAGCGTGGTTCCGTCATAGGTTAAATAGTCTGCCATATACGGAAGGTTTATTTTTGCTTGTATGGATTCCGGTAAGGGTTCGGAAAAGCCTTCTGCCAGGCGCAGGGCCAGCATCAGCCGTTCCTGGAACGAACCACCTGTGCCGTCCGGGATGGGGGCGGCGCCGGAAAGATATGCGTCCAAGTCCCTGGGATAGTAAAAACGGGAGCCGTTTAAATAAGAA
>CAVFBE010000019.1:0-16596 GCA_963620745.1 Muribaculaceae bacterium
GATAAAGATGAACTTTAATATCAAAATCCGACGAGGAGACTTTACAATGGCGAAGCTCATTGGTGGTCGGTTTAAAAGCAGTCATAAGATCTACCGGGCAATTTCCGAGACCGGCTACACCGGCAACATCCTTGGCGGCATTAACCGCAATGGAAGCAATCACTTCTTCGGAAATAATGCATTCGGTTTTAAGACCGGAGTTGTAATTTGTTGACATGGCAACCCCTCCTTTTCTTTCCTGAAAACTTACAGACATTTTAGCATAAAGCCTTGCGTTTCTCAACATTTATTGAAGTCGTAAGGCCGTTTTGTTATACTTACAATAATGTTGAATTAAAGTAGGTACCAATATGAAACAACAAAGTCAAAAAGCGCTTCGGCAGGCTAAGACTAAGCGGCGCAAAGAAGGAAAATTCTATCGGTTGTGCTTTTCCAACCGGTATGTTTTACTCTCTTTTGCCTGCAGTGTCCTCATCAGCCTGATTGTAGCTTATAGCTATAGTATGTGGCCGTTCGGGGACATTTCCATTCTTCGAATGGACCTCTACCATCAATACGGTCCTCTGTTTGGCGAACTGTATGACCGACTGACTTCTTTGGATTTTTCAAGTTATTCCTGGGAGTCCGGCGGCGGTGGATTGTGGCTTGGTAATTTCTTCAACTACCTGTCCAGTCCCCTGTCTTTTCTGGTGTTGCTGTTCGGCCATGCCAAGGTACCGCAGTTTGTCGGCTTCCTGATTTTCTTAAAAGCATCCCTGGCAGCCGCTTCCTTTACCTATTATTTAAAGGCCTCTGAACAGTTTAAAATGCACAATCCGGTCAGCGCCGGACTGGGCCTGCTGTATGCCTGGAGTGCCTGGTTTGTAGCTTACTACTGGAATGTTATGTGGCTGGACGGCATGATGCTCCTGCCACTCATCATCTTAGGACTGGAAAAACTGGTTAACGGAAAAACACCATGGCTGTATGTTGTTACGCTGACCCTGTTAGTCCTTTCCTCTTATTACATGTGCTACATTATTGCTCTGTTCTGCATGATTTACTTTGTCATGTACTACCTTAGCAATCATGAGCTGGACCGGCAGTTCGTCCGCCAGGCATTGCGGTGCTTCCTGTACGCGTTGCTGGCCGTCGGCCTATCGGCCTTTGCCATCCTGCCGCTGTACTTTACCCTGAAGGGAACCTACGCCACTTCCGGCACCTTCCCCACAACCGCTTCCACCTACTTCAACTTCTTTGATTATATTGTAAACCACTTCTCCAGCCTGGAGCCGACCATCCGGTCCAGCGGAGACAACGTGCTGCCAAACGTATATTGTGGTGTACTGTCAATTCTTACGCTGGTACTGTACTTTTATGTACCAAGCATTCCGTTACGTAAAAAAGTAGCTCGCATGGTAGTGGTAGCCTTCTACTACTTCTCCTTCAATTTGAACATGCTGAACTACATCTGGCATGGATTCCATTATCCGAACGATTTACCCTATCGCCAATCCTTCACCTACATTTTCCTGTTACTGATTATTGCGGCAGATACCATCCGGCACATTCATGAAATTAAGGGCCGGGACATTCTAACGGTGTCTCTTCTGACCGGAGCCTTCTTGGTACTGGCAGAAAAACTGGGCTCTGCCAACATCAGCAACAGCACCATTTTGCTCAGCCTAGTCTTTGTCATTGTCTATGCCATTGTACTGGCCCTGTTCCACAGTCCAAAGTTTAAAGAGTCTGCCGTGGCCGCACTTCTGTTTGTTGCCCTCTTTGCAGAGGTTACCGTCAGTGACGTAACCCACTTTGAAATTGACCAGCCGGTCAGCAATTACGCCGGGCAGTATGAAGAAATGCAGCAGTGTCTGGACTATACGGAAAAGCAGGACAGCTCCGGTGCTTACCGGACTGAAATTACCGGACCAACCCGTATTATGGAACCGTGCTGGTATGGATATCGCGGCATTTCCTGCTTCTCTTCCATGGCTTCGGAAAAGGTTTCCAACCTGCAGTACAATCTAGGTCTGCGCAGTAATTACGTAAACAGTTACACCTATCATCTGCAGACACCGGTTTACAACATGATGTTTGGCATTAAGTACATCATTAACAATGACGTATCCAGTACCACCATAAATACGGATTACTTTGATCAGATTGGTCATACCGCCAACATGGAAATCTGGAAAAACCGGTATACCCTTCCGCTGGCCTACGCCGTAAATCAGTCGGCAGAAAACTGGAACTACTATTCCACCAATGCCTTTACGGTACAATCTGATTATTTTGAACGTGCCACCGGCGTTTCCGGTGTCTTTACCAACGTGCCGGTAGATTCCGTCACCTATGACAATGTCATTACCTTCACGCAGGATTTAAGCTCCGGCAATTATGTCTATCACAAGGCTAACACCAAGGAAGATGCTACTTTCACAGCCAATATTCCGGTCACGGAATCACAAGACTATTATGTTTATGTTTCCAGCCGTGGCTTAGACACCGTTACCATTTCCAATGAAAACGGATCCGTGTCCCAATCCGTAGACCCGTCTGAGCCGTATATTGTAGACATGGGCGTTCTGGACAAAGGAGACACCATCCACGTGGAATGTCCCTGCACAGAAGATTCCTCTACCGTGGAAATCTATGTTGTGTATGTCAATGAAGAGCAATTACAAAAAGGATATGAAGTGCTGAATGACGACGGCGCCATGCAGATTGAAACTTGGAAAGACACCTACGTCAAAGGTACCGTAACCATTGGTCAGGACGAAGACCTGTTTACCTCCATCAACTATGATGCCGGCTGGTCGGTTTACGTTGACGGCAAGGAAGTTTCTGCAGATAAGCTCTTCAAATACGGAGATGCCTTAATCGGCGTAAAAATGGATCCGGGTTCTCATACTGTGGAATTTAAGTTCCGTGCACAGGGATACCGCCTTGGACTTCTGATTAGCGGCTTTACCCTGCTTGGTATCCTGCTCTTCACCCTGCTTCTGCCGTACCTGCGGAAGAAAACCGGAAAAGATCTCCGTTTCCCCAAGCGCAAGAAATCCGGAGCCAAAGGAAAATCCAAAAAGGCTGCCTCCAACAAGCAGAAGCCGGTTCCCATGTCAAAGACCCGTGCTGCTGCCCTGCAAGAACAGGAAGCAAGACAGCAACAACCACCGGTGCAGCAGAGATACTTTCAGGACATTCCAATAGCTAAATCGCCTGACGAAACAACTCCAAAAGAATAATGTTTTGTCTGTACTAGATCAGGCATAAAAACAGAGCCCGCTGCGTTTGCAACGGGCTCTTACTACGCTATCAACGTTTAAACAACTACCTTAGTCCTGATAAATTGGATACTTGGCAACCAGTTCAGCAACCTTGGCAGCAACTTCGTCCTTTTTGTTTTCAAAGTCTGTGGCTACTGCCCAGATGCATTCGGCAATTGGCTTCATGTCCTCTTCCTTCATGCCTCTGGTAGTAACAGCTGCTGTACCAATACGAACACCGGATGTAACAAACGGAGAACGCGGGTCATTCGGAATGGCATTCTTGTTCAGGGTAATATGTACTTCATCACAGTTGTTCTGCAATACCTTACCGGTAACTTCGTCCAAGTTGGTCAGGTCAACCAGAACCAGATGGTTTTCGGTGCCGTTGGAAACCAGTTTGAAACCACAATCCATTAAGGCATCCCCAAGAGCTTTGGTATTCTTCAGAATTTGTGCCTGGTATTCCTTAAATTCCGGTTTCAGCGCTTCCCCGAAGCAAACTGCCTTAGAGGCAATAACGTGCTCTAATGGGCCGCCCTGGGTGCCAGGGAACACATACTTGTTGAAGTTGTATTTCTTGGCCACTTCTTCCGAAGCAAGAATCAGGCCACCACGCGGACCACGCAGGGTTTTATGCGTAGTTGTAGTAGTAACGTCGGCATACGGAATGGGACTTGGGTGCAGTCCGGCAGCTACCAGACCGGCGATATGCGCCATATCTACCCAGAGAACCGCTCCGCATTTATCAGCAATTTCGCGGAACCGGGCAAAATCAATGATGCGCGGATAAGCAGAGGCTCCGGCAACAATCATCTTTGGCTTGTGTTCCATGGCCAAGCGTTCTACTTCGTCGTAATCTATGAAGCCTTCGTCATTAATACCATACGGTACAATGTTGAAATATAATCCGGAGAAGTTTGCCGGAGAACCGTGGGTCAGATGTCCACCTGCATCCAGGCTCATGCCAAGGATGGTGTCTCCCGGTTTACAGATGGCCATGGTAACGGCCATGTTAGCCTGTGCACCGGAGTGTGGCTGCACATTGGCATATTCTGCGCCAAACAGCTTGCAGGCACGATCAATGGCCAGGGTTTCCAGTTCATCAATGTGTTCGCATCCACCGTAAAAACGCTTTCCGGCATATCCTTCCGCATACTTATTGGTCAGAACAGAGCCCATGGCAAGCATGGCCGGTTCGGAAATAATATTTTCCGAAGCAATCAGCTCAATGGTGTTGCACTGACGTTCGTACTCGGCTTTAATACCGGCGCCAACTTCAGGATCATGTTCGGCAATGTAATCCATGATTTCTTTCAACATAACAGACACTCCAAACTTTTAATTTTATTCTGCTGCGTTTTCCTCTGCAGGAGCTTTATCCGCACCGGTCTTCTTCCGTAGCCAAAGAATAATGGCAGGTTCCTTTTCTTCAATGGACGGATCAATCGGCAACAGGAGCTTCTGTGCAATAAAGAATACCACAGTTTGTACCAAACCGGCAGGCAAAATGCAAATAACGCGGGCCAGCGGATTCAACCAGGAAACGCCCCAGCTTAAAATCCACGGATAACATACGCCTTGCAGCCAGGTGGTGAAAAGAATGGTGGCAACCATGATAACAAAATACAGAATAAAGTGCCAGCGCGGTGCGGAGGACTTAAAGGTGTATTTCTTATTCATGATATACACAAAGATATTTGCCGCAATATTGGCAAGAAAGAACGGCAGCATATATCCCCATGTAACGGTCAAACCATGTGCACCCTCTACAACGTATCTGTCATAGTCCCGCAGCCCTGCAGCTGTGGTGGTATCAAACAGAGTGTTTACGTCATAAAGGAAATCCAGCCATCCGGGAAGTGCGGCTTGCAGCGGATTGAAAATCAGCGGCAGCAAATACTGCAGCACCGTTTGAATAACGCCGCCAGCCAGACCGAACAGGCACATGCTGACAATTTGCAAAAGAACTAAGACGCCTTTAGAAGGGCTTTTCTTTTGACTTTTGGTTTCATTTCCCATACTTCATGTCTCCTTGTCTCTTTTACTTAAAGAAAAGAGGCAAAGGTTCCAGGTAAGTAATATCTTCCCGGTCTGCAGCGTCCCCTTCTGCCAGGATGGCAGCCCGGCCAACAATGTCAGCACCGGCTTTGTTAATCAGGTTTTCCACTGCACTTAGGGATTCCCCTGTAGAAATAACGTCATCTACAATCAGAACCCGTTTTCCGGAAATAGCATCTGCTTCCGTTTTATCCATATACAGATGCTGAACATGAGCTGTGGTAATGGAACGAACTTCTACGCCGAAGGCTTCTGTCATATACAGTTTTACGCCTTTCCGAACAACGTAATACGGTTTTCCTGCCTGCTTGGCCATTTCATAACCCAGAGGAATGCCTTTGGCTTCCGGGGTTACAATGTAGTCAAATTCAGGGCAGCGCTTCAGCAACTCCGTGGCAGCTGCTACGGTCAGCTCTACATCGCCGAAAATAACAAATGCTGCAATGTCCAGATGTTCATTTACCGGACAAATGGGAAGATGCCGTTCCAGACCGGCAATGGTCATGTCATACGTTTTACCCATAAAAATGAGCCTCTTTCCTAAAAAAAATTTCCAAGTAACAGGATACCATATTCTTAGTGATGGAACAACCGCATTCCGGTCATAGCCATAACCATTCCAAGCTCGTTGCACTTCTCAATGACGGCATCGTCCCGGATGGAGCCACCCGGCTGGGCAACATAAGTTACACCGGAGCGGTAAGCACGTTCAATGTTGTCAGAGAACGGGAAGAACGCATCCGAGCCAATAGAAACGCCGCTCAGCGTCTTTAAATACGCAAGGCGTTCTTCTCTGGTAAACGGCGCCGGACGCTCTGAGAACAGACGCTGCCATTGTCCGTCTGCCAGAACATCGTCGGCATCTTCAGACAAATAAAGGTCAATGGCATTGTCCCTGTCCGGGCGGCGTACAGTGTCTAAGAACGGCAGGTTTAAAACACGTTCACTCTGGCGCAGGTGCCACTTATCTGCCTTATCACCGGCCAGCCGGGTGCAATGGATCCGGGACTGTTGTCCGGCCCCTACCCCGATTGCCTGTCCGTCTTCAGCATAACAAACAGAGTTGGACTGCGTGTATTTCAAAGTAATTAAGGCAATAATCAGGTCCCGCTTGGCAGACTCCGGCAGCTCTTTCTTTTCCGTTACAATGTCATTCAGCAGGGATTCATCAATGCGGAATTCGTTTCTTCCCTGTTCAAAGGAAACCCCGTAAACCTGCTTGGTTTCTTTGGGGGCCGGTACATAATCCGGATCAATCTGAACAATATTGTAATTTCCTTTTTTCTTGCTCTTCAAAATTTCCAGGGCTTCCGGATCATAGCCCGGTGCAATAATGCCATCGGAAACTTCACGCTGAATCAGTTTGGCAGCGGTAACATCACAAGGGTCGGACAGGGCGATCCAGTCCCCAAACGAAGACATCCGGTCGGTTCCTCTTGCACGGGCATAAGCAGTAGCAATCGGAGAGTCATCCAGTCCTTCAATGTCATCTACAAAGCAAGCCTTTTTTAAGGCATCGGACATTGGGATACCCACTGCAGCAGAGGTCGGGCTGACATGCTTAAAGGAAGTGGCTGCCGGCATGTTTAATACCGATTTGATTTCTTTTACCAGCTGATAGGAATTGAAGGCATCCAGGAAGTTAATGTAACCCGGACGACCGTTTAAAATGGTAATGGGCAGATCGGATCCATCCTGCATATAGATACGGGACGGTTTTTGGTTTGGATTGCATCCGTATTTCAGTTCGAATTCTTTCATGGATTTTTCTCCTTTTACTATTGCAACAAAATTACTGGTTCTTGTTCAAAATGCGGTTTTCCACTTCTCCGGTAGCCAGATCCAGATATCTGACATACAAAGAAATTTTATTCTGTTCATTCAGATTTTCCCAAAGGTCTTTAGTTAATACATCAATGTCATTGGGCACCTGAATCCGTTCCGGTTCCCCCTGGAACGTTGGAATCGGATTTCCATCAGTTACATAGGTGTGAATAAAATGACCCAGACCGGCAACCGGCTCATATTCAAACGTGTAACGGTTGCAAGCTGTTCCTTCTGCATCAGCAGATTTCAAAATGCTGAGTTTGTAGGACAGGCCGTCCTTATTCAAATAAGCAATACCGGAAATCCGCGGCGTCAGATTTGGTGCATCCGGTTCAAACTGCCGTGTGCGCAATGCCTCTTCAAAGGTCTTTCCTTCCTGCAGGAAGTCATAAATCGTCTGGGTCTGATCCCCATTGGTCACAATCAGCGCATCCCCTGCCATCTTAATGGGGGAATAAATAATCAGAGACGGGTCTTCTACCTTGGATTCATCAAACGGATAAATAATAACCTCGGATTCTTTTTCCGTAAAAATACGGTTCCGGGAGTTTTCACTGCGTCCCATGATGAAATAGGCAACCGCCAACTTGGCACCATCTTCAGTCAGTCCAAGTAATATGCCTCTTCCCACATAAGGGTTTCCGGCAATGGCTTGTCCAATACTCTTAGTGTCATAAATGCTCATGAATGATCCTCCTGCTTTTTAACCTGTTTATAAAAAAAAACTGGGCAGCCCGAAAGATTCTTTCAGGGCTGCCCAGACGGTCGACATAAACTGCTTTTCCTGCTTCCTGTGGTAAACTCCACTAATCCGTCAGTTGCAGGAAAAGGATTTTATTTTCAAAAAGTGCGTGGTGCTGACTCGCAGAAAAACAAAATCAGCAAACCGGATAAATCCAGCCCTTGGTGTCTTCCAGACGACCCCACTGGATGCCGGTCATGGTATCATACAGTTTCTGGGTCAGAGGTCCGATCTTTCCGCCGGAAATTTCGGCAACCTTGTCCTTCCACTTCAGTTCCTTAACCGGAGAAACAACAGCTGCGGTACCGCAACCCCATACTTCTTCCAGCTTGCCTTCTTCAGAAGCCTTCATAATGTCAGCAATGGCCAGTTTTCCTTCAATTACTTCGTAACCCCAGTCTTTGCAAAGTTCAATAACAGAACGACGGGTTACACCGGGAAGAACGGTTCCTACGCAAGGAGCAGTATAAATTTTTCCGTCAATCTTGAAGAGGATGTTCATTGCGCCAACTTCTTCAACATACTTCTTTTCTACACCGTCCAGCCAAAGAACCTGGGAGTACCCTGCCTTTTCAGCAAGGTCTCCGGCCTTAATGGAAGCAGCATAGTTACCGCCACACTTGGTAAATCCGGTCAGGCCGGGGGCGGCACGGATATATTCATCTTCTACATAAATCTTAACCGGAGCAATGCCTTCGCTATAGTAGGCACCGGACGGGCTGCAGATAATGCAGAAGCGGTAATGCTTAGAGGCGTGTACACCAAGACCAACATCTGTAGCAAAGGTGAACGGACGGATGTACAGAGAGGTTCCGTCAGTATGAGGTACCCAGTCCTTTTCCACTTCAACCAGAGTCTTAACGGCCTGGATGAAATCTTCTACCGGAATTTCCGGAATGCAAAGACGGTCTGCAGAGTCATTCATCCGGTTGGCATTGCAGTCCGGGCGGAAGAGCTGAATTTTGCCTTCTGCGGTGCGGTATGCCTTCATACCTTCAAAAATTTCCTGTGCATAGTGGAAAACAACCGTTGCCGGATCCATGGAAAACGGTTCATAAGGAACAATGCGGGCGTCATGCCAGCCTTCTCCTTCGGTGTAATCCATTACGAACATGTGGTCCGTAAAGAGCTGGCCGAAACCAAGAGCAGATTCGTCAGTCGGCTTTGCCTTCGGTGTTGTGGTTTTAACAATTTTGATATCCAATTGAACTACCTCCCGTAGCATTAGAGAATTACGGTAAAATTTTAGTCCGCTAAAAGACTGCTGTCAAGACGTTCCAAAGCCTATTTGCGCGCTTTTTCTTCTGAAGTCCAAGCAAATCCGATTTTGTCTTTTCCAAAGCGCTCCCGAATGGAGTCCATGGTGCTTTCCAGGGTTTCCTGCCGTTCTTCCTTTTTCTCCTGCGATTCAGGTGCCGCATCAAACAGGCTCATCTGTTCCGGTTGCGGGTCATCCTGTGACACCAGATCCGTTCCGGTGACGGAAAGAAGCCGTACCGGGCGTTGCAAGTCCCAAGTTTCCCTGACCAGCTCCATGGAAATTCTGGAAATATCTTTTTGTAAATAGGTAGGCCGTTTCAGCTTCCGCTGCCGTTGCACGGTTTTAAAATCAGAGTCCTTTAACGCCACCTGAATGGTATATGCTTTTAATTCCTTCTGCCGAAGCCGGGACGCCACAGAGTCAGATAATTCGTTGATGCCGGCCCGGATTTCCGCTTCCCCGACCAGGTCATGCTTAAACGTAATGCTGTTGCCAACGGATTTCACTTCCCGCTTTTCATAAAAGTCGTGAACCGGGTCCTGGTCCAGTCCGTGGATATAGGTATACAGCTGGTCCCCCTGCTTTCCTAAAATATGCACCAGAAATTCCCGGTCAAAGCGGCTGACGTCTTCGCAGGTGTGAATGGAATACCGGTTCAGGGTTTCCACGGACTTCTTTCCGACAAACAACAGGTCGGAAACGGGAAGCGGATAAACAATGGCCGGCACATCTTCCCGAAAAATGACCGTGGTGGCGTCCGGCTTTTTGTAGTCACTTCCCAGTTTGGCAAACACCTTGCAAAAGCTGACGCCGACGGATATGGTCAGGCCAAGCTCTTCCCGGACCCGTCTGCGAATGTCATCCGCCAGCTCCTTAGGCGTCATCTGGAACAAATGGATAGAGCCGGTTACATCCAAAAAGGATTCATCAATGCTGAATGGCTCTACCAAATCCGTGTAATCCAGATAAATCTGATTCAGCTTTTCATAATACTGATGGTACACTTCGTGGTGCGGCGGAACGCAGACCAGGTCCGGGCATTTTCGCTTGGCGGACCATATGGTCTCCGCTGTACGGATTCCGTATTTTTTAGCCAGCTCATTTTTAGCTAACACAATTCCGTGTCGGTTCTCCGGGTTGCCGGTAACAGCCATGGGAACCTGTTTCAGCTCCGGCCGGAGCACCGACTCTACTGAAGCAAAAAAGCTGTTACCGTCACAGTGTAAAATGATCCGCTCTGCCATGTCCTGCACTCCCTTTCCGCGCTGTCTGCCTTGTTCTAAGATAAGTTTACCATTTTCCGCTTATTTGTGGTATATTAGTCATGAACGAAAACTTCTCCCGGAGGGATTGAAATGAAAAAAGTACTAAAAGTTCTGAAAAGCTCCGTTGCAGCTCTTCTGGCAATCAATTTAATTTTCCTTGCCTGCATCTGCTACATCTGGTTTGGGGTACTTCGCGGTTATTACAATGTGCCGAATGACAACAAATACGTTACGGCCTATGATACCGACTCCGGACTGGTTTCCGATGATATGCTGGCCGCATTTGGGGACGAAAAAGTTTATGCTTTGGGCGTAAACGAAGCCGGCACCGTTGTTTTCCAGCATCCGCACAAAGCGTATAAGAAAGCAATTAAAGAATGCAAAGAAGCCAAAAAGGCTATCAAGAAAGAATATGATTTGAAGCATATGAGCCGCACCTGGTATATTGCTTATATAGATGCCGGACAGCAGTATGCAGAAGAACACGAAGAAGACAGTCCGGAATTGTCCGAAGAAGCACAACTGCTTTCTTATGTGCTTTCCATTTATTCCAACAGTTATAATAAAACAAGATAAACCGTCTTCGTTAGGATTTCACGCGGTGTCTTTCGGCACCGCGTATTTTTGTTGAAACAGTATTTTGAAACAGGAGGATCTTTTTATGTCAAAAAAATCGAAAAACTGGATTGCCGTCGGGCTTTTTGTTCTGGTTTTCGGCATTCTACTGCTACTGGCAAGTTTATTTGATTTCCAGATCAGCCAATTGCTAACCGCTCATGCTTTGGAAGGTCATACCTACATTACCAATGATGATGCCTTTGCCGTTGTCATGGAAATTCTGGGGTCTGCTCCGGCGGAATTAATGATTTCCCTGGCCTTCTGCATTATCTTCTGGTATGCACAGTACTTCTGGACCGGTGCCAAAAAGTACGTCTGGGCCTCTTTAATGTTAGTTTTTAATGTCATCAGTAACTATGTACTGGCTTCTGACGTCATGTCTTATGTCCGCCAGCACCTGTTCTTGAATCCGGATCCAGACTATGCCGGTGGTGCCTGGTTAAAAGTCTTTTATGTTTTTGTTGGTCTTTTCCTGACAGCCTTGGAAGTCCTTGCAGTAAAGAACGTGCCGAAAGAACAGATTCAGAAACTGCTCGGGTTCTCCGTTGCCGTCATTGTTCTGATTGCCATTCCCAACATTCTCATCAATCTGGGCATTAAGGCCTATGTTGGCCGGATCCGTTACAGAGCCATGAACATGTATCCGGACAATGCGGATTACGGTTACGCTGCTTTTGCCAACTGGTATGAAGTCAATGGCCAGTGGCTGGATGACGTACAAAAGACCAAACTGTTTGGCAATACAGACGCACTGAAGTCCTTCCCCTCCGGCCACACCTGTGCCGCCGGCATGAGTTACGGACTGATTATGTTAAACGATGCTCTTGGCATTAAAAATAAGAAAGTCCGCACCCTTCTTTGGATTATCCCGATTGTCATTACCGGTGCCGTTGCCGTCAGCCGCATTATTGTCGGAGCACACTTTATGTCTGATGTTCTGATTGGCGGAACCATGTCTTTCCTGACCATGCTTCTGGTTCGTGAAATCTTTGTCTGCAAAGGCAGTAATGTGAAAGCCATGTTCGGAAAAGAAGAAAAGTCTGCCGCTTAACCAAAGCTACTTTAATCACGACCACGCAAATACATCAATTAAACATTCTATAAAACAGAAGACAAGAAAAACCACTTCTTTCAGATGAAACATCGTTAAGAAGTGGTTCTTTTGTTTTCTGCAGCCTAAAAAATGGTTCCTTAAACGTCTAAGTGAGCCAGATCTTCCAGGCTTTCCCGCTTAACAGCAACATAGCTTTCGCCTTTGTTAAGCATTACAATCGGCGGCTTCGGAAGCTTGTTGTAGTTGGAAGCCATGGCATAGTTGTAAGCACCTGTGGTCAGAACGGCAATGAAATCCCCGCGGCCAATGTCCTCCGGCAGGTTGACATTTTCCTGGATAATGTCTCCGGATTCGCAGCAACGGCCGACTACAGAGGCTTTCCAGTCTCCGTCAAAGTTTACCCGATTGGCAGGCAAAACCGTGTAGGCAGAACCGTACAGCGCAAACCGGATGTTATCTGTCATGCCGCCATCAATGGAAACATAGTTTTTGTAACCCGGAATTTGCTTTACAGAACCAACAGTGTATACCGTCATACCGGCGTCAGCTACAATGCTGCGGCCCGGTTCAAAGCAAATGATTGGCGTCTTAATGTTTAATTCTTCGGTCTTCTTATGGATGCAGTCTCCTACTTTGCGAATGTTTTCCGCAATATCAATGGTAGGATCGGCTTCTACATAACGAACACCGTAGCCACCGCCAAGATCCAGTTCCTCTGCTTCATAGCCATACTTTTGTTTCATGTCGGCAATGAAGTCCAGCATGACATCAACGGCTTTAAAGAAGACATCAGAGTCAAAGACCTGGGAACCGACGTGGCAGTGGAAACCGCTCAGGATAATATGATCCAGGGACAGTGCCAATTTGGTAATTTCTTCTGCCTGTCCGGTTTCAATGGCGGAGCCAAACTTGGAGTCTACCTTACCGGTGGAAACTGCTGCAAAGGTATGTGGATCAATGCCCGGGGTCAGGCGCAGAAGAATTTTCTGCTCCAGGTTCTTTTCCTTTGCTATGCCCTGAATGGCATACAGTTCGTCAGCGCTGTCTACTACAAAATAGCCAACGCCCAGCTGCATGGCAAATGCAATATCTTCATCCGTTTTGTTGTTGGAGTGGAAGTAAGCATTTTCCAACGGGAACCCGGCCTTGTTGGCAGTATAAATTTCACCGGAGGAAACCACGTCAGTGCACATGCCCTCTTCCTTGATAATTTCATAAATCCGCTTGAATGAGGCTGCTTTGGAAGCAAACAGGGCCTTGCCCCGTCCCCCAAAGGTTTCTTCAATTGCGTCCAGGTAGGTACGGCAGTTTTCGCGGATGCGTTCTTCATCCATCAGATAAACCGGGGTGCCGTACTTTTTAGCTAATTCTACCGTGTCCTGGCCGGCAAACAGCAGGTGGTTATCTTCTGATACCGAAAGATTTTTGCAGATCATAGTAAACTCCTTCGTTGTTTTTTGCGAGTTAGTATTTTAGTTATTTAAAAGCGAATCATGTCATTCATGCCGTACAGACCCGGCGCTTTGTCCTGGACAAAGGCGGCCGCCGTCAAGGCGCCTTCGGCAAAGAGGGCACGGCTGTGCGCCTCATGTTTTAAGGTAATGGTCTGGTTATCCGTACCAACCAGTACTTCATGAATGCCGACTACATTACCAATGCGGACAGACTGAATTCCGATTTCTTCCGGCGCACGTTTGCCCTGCCCGCTTCTGCCGCAGTGTAGCGTTGCCTCCGGCCGCACCTCCTGGAGACCTTTGGCAATGGCCAATGCGGTTCCGCTTGGCGCATCCAGTTTCCGTACATGATGCGTTTCTACAATTTCAATCTGGGCACCGTCCATGACCTGGGCGGTCTTTTTTGCCAGCTCAATTAAAAGGGCAATGCCAATAGAGTAATTAGCGGAGAAAAAGACCGGAATCTCTTTTGCCGCTTCTGCAATCAGTGCCTGCTCTTCCTCTGTCAGGCCTGTGGTGGCCATGACAACCGGAAGATGATTTCTGACGCAGAAGTTCAGCAACGCCTGCGTACAGGAATGATGGGAAAAGTCAACAACAACGTCTACCTCTGTTTCCGCTTCGTCAAAGGATGCGGCACACGGAACTGCCGTGTTGTCCTCTTTGTAATAATCTACACCGGCAATCAGATCAGCTCCCTGATATCCTTTTTCACAGAGGAACTGTACTTCCTTGCCCATGTGGCCGCAAAGGCCGGACAGCAATACTTTCATTGGGGTCTCCTTTATTTTTTGCGTTAAATCAGGTTCTGTTCCTTCATTAAGCCAAGCAGCTTTTCTTCGTGGGCTGCTTCCATTGGCGTCATTGGCAAGCGAAGTGCGTTTTCACCGTAGCCCATAGCGGCCATGGCTGCCTTTACCGGAATTGGGTTTACTTCGCAGAACAGCGTGTTAATCAGGTCTAAATACTGCAGCTGCATGGAACGGGCTTTAGCTACATCGCCCGCCATAAAGGCATGACACAGTTCGGACGTTTCCTTTGGCAGCAGGTTAGAAAGAACGGAGATAACGCCCTTGCCACCCAGGGAAAGGATGGGAACAATCTGGTCGTCGTTGCCGGAGTAAATGTCAATGCGGTCTCCGCAAAGAGCAGCTACTTCCGCAATCTGGGAAATGTTACCGCTGGCTTCCTTTACCGCAACAATATTCGGATGATCTGCCAGAACGCTTAAGGTATGCGGCAGGATATTGCATCCGGTTCTGGACGGTACATTATAAAGAATGCATGGCTTGGTGGACGCATCTGCAATGGCGGTGAACGATGCAATTAAGCCGTTCTGCGTTGCCTTATTGTAATAAGGGGTTACCAGAAGCATGGCATCTGCGCCAACTTCACAGGCATATTTGGTAAGGCTGATGGCATAAGCAACATCATTGGAGCCGGTGCCGGCAATAACCGGAACCCGTCCTGCAACCTTGTCTACGCAGAACTTAATGGCTTCCTTATGTTCTTCGTCGGAAAGAGTAGAACCTTCTCCTGTGGTTCCTACTGCTACAATGGCATCAATGCCCTGTGCAATCTGCCAGTCAATCAGTCGGCCAAAGCTTTCATAATCCACACTGCCGTCAGAAAACATTGGGGTAATGATGGCTGTTGCTGCACCTGTAAATACTGTGTTTTTCATGTTTTTACGCTCCTTCGTAGTAAAAAAATAATAAAAACAGAAAAGAGACAGTCACAAAGCGCGGCTGTCTCTAAAACACTATTACGTTCTAAAAAATGACGTAAAAAGCAAGTCTTTTAGGATAGCTCTCCGCATACTATGCGACAGCAATAGGGATCTTTTCCATATTGCCAGCTAAGACACGCGCCACTGTGTCCGCTTCGGCACCTTCACCTTTTCCGTGCAGCTTTGGCAGCCGCCTTCCCACGGTACTTATCTCAGGTGCGCCTCTATCTTCTTGCTTGCAATACTATCACCGGGTAGGCCTTTTGTCAACCTTATCTTTGGCCTTCCCGCTTACTTTGTTTTTACTTTGTTTCTGCCTCCGAACCGCCGTCGTTCTGTTCCTCTTTTTCCGGCGATGCAACTACAGTATGGCACTCATCCAAGCCATCCTTTTCCATTCCTTCTCTTCCCGGCGATGCAGCTTCTATCTCCTCTGCCAAAGTGCCCTCTTTGCTCCTTCTAAGCAGGAAAAATAACAGTAGCCCGCCAAGCAAAACAAATCCAATGCTAACTACCTGATTATTGGTTAAAGCGCCAATATAGCCCCGTTCGTCATCCCGCAGGAATTCAATCAAAAACCGGCCCACGCCATACAGAATCAGGTAGAAGGAGCAAATGGAGCCCTTCGGCAATCTGGTTCTGCTTAAAAGAATCAGAATGATTACTAACAGGAAGTCTCCTGCGGAAGAGAACAGCTGTGTTGGCCACAAAGCCACGCCACTTGGCGCGTAGCTATCCGCAGGGAAAAATACACCTAGAATGCTTTCTGTGCGGGCGCCGTAACAGCAGCCTGCCAGGTAACAGCCAATCCGACCGAAGCCTTGGCCCAGCGCCACAGACGGAATAATCAGATCAGCCATTTCCAGGAAGGAAACCTTCTTTATTTTGCAGAGCAACGCTCCTACTAAAATACCTAAAATAACACCGCCATAAACAATATATCCGTCTGTGCCAAGCAGTTCCTTCGGATTGGCAATAAAGTCGGATAAGTGGCGTAACACGTAGGTCAACCGTGCACCAATCAGACCGGCAATCAGGCCCCACAGGCTGATATCAAACACCAGGTTCCAGTCTTTGCCGCGCTTCTTGCCGCGCCAGGCTGCCATTAGGACGCCCGACAGCGCACCAATGGCAATCATCAGTCCATAACCGTAAACTGTTACGGAACCAATGGTAAACAATTCATTATGCATTGTTCTATCCTTTCTGTTTAGGACTTATCCTAGATTTGCTCACCATTATAGCAAAAAAAGAGGCCTTTGCACAGCAGTGCAAAGGCCTTGTGGCGCCTCAAACAGGACTCGAACCTGTGACACCGCGGTTAACAGCCGCGTGCT
>CAVFBE010000020.1:0-19967 GCA_963620745.1 Muribaculaceae bacterium
CAGACCAGTTAAAAGAACTTGGTATTGCCCTGGATTTGTCAGAATAAAAATTCACAAAACACAGAACTTTTTAAGCACAGGATGAATATATGGTTCACCCTGTGCTTTTTATTTTAAAGATTGACACAGCCTCCAAAGCATGGTATTGTGTTCAAACGCGAATCATTCGCATTTGATTACACCTGCTTTGGAGGCTTTCATGTTAGAACTACTATGGGAGGTTTTAAAAGAAACCACCCTTGATACCTTAAAAGTAATCCCGATTTTATTTATTGCCTATGGGGCAATGGAATTAATTGAACACAAGGCCGGGGAGCGGACCAAAGAGCTGGTGAAAAAATCCGGCCACTTCGGTCCGCTCTACGGCGCGGTATTGGGAATTTTACCGCAATGCGGCTTTTCCGCCGGCGCATCCAGCCTGTATGCCGGCCGGGTCATTACGGTGGGCACCCTGGTTGCCGTATATCTTTCCACCTCAGATGAAATGCTGCCGATTCTGCTGTCGGAAAATGTTCCGGCCGGCACCATTGGCAAAATCCTGGGCCTGAAGGTGCTGTTTGCCGTTCTGGCCGGATTTGCCATTGACTTTGGCGTGCGCCTGTTCCGGAAAAGACGCCATGTACCACTGGAAGAAGAGCCGGACATTCATCACGTCTGCGAACACGACGCGGCCCACAAAGAGGAAGACGGCGTTTTCAAATCCACCCTTCTGCACACCGTAAAAATTACCGGTTATTTATTCCTGATTTCGTTTGCCCTGGCGTTCTTAATGGAACTGATTGGGGAAGAACGCTTAAGCAGTCTGCTGGTTTCCGTTCCGGTCCTTTCCGAAATGATTGCCGGCTTAATCGGCCTGATTCCGAACTGCGCCGCATCGGTTGTTATTACCCAGCTGTATGTGGAGGGCCTGATTGGAGCGGGCCCGATGATGTCCGGCCTGCTGGTCGGCGCCGGTATCGGTATCCTGGTGCTGTTCAAGGAACACGATAACCCGAAGAAAAACTTTGCCATTGTGGGAATGACCTATTTCTTCGGCGTCCTGTTCGGCGTCCTGCTGGACCTGTTAAACGTAACGCTGTAACCCAAAGGAGGGTCGTCATGAAAACGGAGTGGCCGTCTTGCCTGAAGCACACCAAGCAACGGGAAGAAATTATGCTGCTTTTGCAGGAATCTGCGGAACCGCTTTCCGCGTCGGATCTGTTCGGGCGAGTCAGTGATATCAATCTGTCCACCATTTACCGCATTTTGGCAGCTTTTGAAGCCAATCATCTGGTAGAAACCATTGTTCTGCCGGATGAGGATACCACGCTTTACAAGTGGTCTGCCGGGGAACATAAGCATTATGCTACCTGCCTTGGATGCCACAAGCAAATTGCGTTAACCGGTTGTCCGGTAGCGGAACTGAAATTATTAGAGAGCACTCCGGAGTTTACCATAACAGCACATCGCCTGGAGTTATTCGGATATTGCAAGGATTGCCTGCAGAAGAGCGGGAAAAAGTGATACAATAGTAAGGATTTCAAAAGAACCTGAAAAGGAGAACATTATATGAAAACAGATACCAAAGTCATTCATTCCGGTTACAAACCGGGCAATGGCGAACCGCGGATGATTCCGATTATTCAGTCCACCACCTTCAAGTATGATACCAGTGCAGACATGGGAAAGCTGTTTGACCTGGAAGCCAGCGGTTATTTCTATACCCGTTTGCAGAATCCGACCAATGACATGGTGGCAGCCAAGCTTGCCGACATGGAAGGCGGTACTGCAGGTATGCTGACCTCTTCCGGTCAGGCTGCCAACTTCTATGCAGTCTTTAATATTGCTAACTGCGGAGACCATGTTATTGCTTCCTCCTGCATTTACGGCGGTACCTTTAACCTGTTTGCCGTAACCATGCAGAAGATGGGCATTGAATTTACCTTTGTAGATCCGGACTGCACGGATGAAGAGCTGGAAGCGGCCTTCCGTCCAAACACCAAGGCAGTTTTCGGAGAATCCATTGCTAACCCGGCTCTGACGGTATTTGACATTGAACGCTTTGCCAAAGCAGCCCATGCCCATGGCGTGCCGCTGATTGTAGACAACACCTTCCCAACTCCAATCAACTGCAAGCCTATTCAGTGGGGCGCAGACATTGTAACCCACTCTACCACCAAATACCTGGATGGCCACGACGCCGCAGTTGGCGGTGCCATCATTGACGCCGGCAGATTTGACTGGATGGCTCATAAGGATAAATTCCCTGGCCTTTGCACGCCGGATGAAAGCTACCACGGCATTACCTATGCTGAAAAATTCGGCAAGGAAGGAGCCTTCATTACCAAGTGCACTGCCCAGTTAATGCGGGACTTCGGTTCCATTCAGGCACCAATGAACGCGTATCTTTTGAACCTTGGCATTGAATCCGTGGCCGTTCGCATGGAGCGCCATGTCAAGAACGCACAGAAGGTTGCAGAATTCCTGGAAGCCCATGACAAGATTGCCTGGGTAGATTATCCCGGCTTAAAGTCCAATAAATATTATGACCTGGCGCAGAAATACATGCCGAACGGCACCTGCGGTGTGGTTTCCTTCGGCGTCAAAGGCGGCCGTTCCGCGGCAGAAGAGTTCATGAAGCACCTGCAGCTGGCCATCATTGCCACCCACGTGGCAGATGCCCACACCTGCGTACTTCATCCGGCTTCTTCCACGCACCGCCAGATGACGGACGAAGAACTTCTGGCTGCCGGTGTCAGCGCCGATCTGGTTCGCCTGTCTGTTGGCATTGAAAATGTAGACGATATTATTGCCGACCTGACCCAGGCCCTTGCTGCTGTATAAGGTGACCGGTCAGTAGTACCAAGTACATACAGTGGAAACAGCGTGCGCGGATAGCACGCCACAGTAAAAAAAGAAAGACCTTGGAGCAAATGCTCCAAGGTCTAAACTTTTGTGTCTTTTGAATGACCGGTGATTATTCGCCCTTCATGTCAAGGAGCTTAACACCGCCGTCAACAACCGCTGCGGACAGCTTGATGGAGTCGGTAATTGCGGCTTCAATGTCATCCGGAGTGGCGCCGAGATCTTTGTAAGAAGTTTCGGTGTCAAAGAAGATGTCAATGTCCATGATGTACGGAAGCTGCATTGGGTCCATACCGGATTCAATACCGCGCTTCTTGTAGTCAAGAACATACATTGGCATTGCCATAGCCATCATCCATGGTGGGATGGAGATAACCGGACGGTTGTTGCCCATGCCGCGAGCCTTGTAAACAATCTTCAGGAACTGCGGCCACTTCATGTTGTAGCAGGAGATCGGGTATGCACGGCCGCCCTTGGTGTTGTAAGCAGCACCAACGCAAACTTCACCAACCTGACGAACGGTCAGCATTGCGGTACCACCAGCCGGATAGAAGGTGCAAGGAAGCTTGTCCATCATCTTGAGCTGTTCAATCAGGATGGTCCAAACCGGCTTACGGCCCGGCTGTGTGCCGAAGATGTACGGCAGTTCCAGGATGGCAACGGCAAAGTCGTCATCAGCCAGGGAAAGAGCATATCTTTCCTGATCCATTCTGGCGCGGAAGTACGGGTTTCTTTCTTCGGTCTTCATCTTCGGATAGTTCTTTGCTACGAAGGAGAAGTAGGAACCAAAGATAACGGAGCTCTTGTAGCCAAGTTCCTTAGCCATCGGCATAAGTCTCTTCAGCGGAGCAATGTTGTACTGATAATATCTGTCATAAACAGGTGCCGGGAATTCTGCACGTTCGTCTACGCCTGCGGCATAAACAAGGCAGTCACAACCGGTCATCAGTTCGCGAAGTTCGTCATCAGAGCACTTGTTAACATCCTGGAAGATGATTTCCATTTCTTCCGGCAGCGGAGCGCCTTCCGGAAGAGGAGGAAGAGCCAGAGTCTTAACAGAGTCGCCTCTTTTGATGAACTGTTCAGCAGCAGAAGAACCAAGAAGGCCGGTGCCGCCAATCATAAATACTTTCATGTTGAGATCTCCTTTAAAAGAATACTGTTTTTGTGATTGTCATAAAACATAACAATCTGCACAAATGTTATTTTACCCTTTAAGTAGTATTCCTGTCAATTTTCCAGAGCTAGCTTTCACAAAAAATGTGCAAGATTTTCGTTAGGCGATGTAGGGCACTTTCATTGAAAGAAAAAATCAAATATGCTAGAATGTACATGATATATCCGATTTTATCGGAAACTTTTGGTTAGAATTTACAGTAACAAAATCCCAAGACCAAGGAGGAATCAAACATGAAAACCTATAGTTCAGCCAACATACGAAACATTGTGGTAGCGGGTCATGCCGGCAGAGGTAAGACCTCACTGTGCGAAGCCATGCTTTATGTAGCAGGAACAACCGAACGCCTCGGAAAAATAGCCGACGGTAGCACAGTCATGGACTATGACCCGGAAGAAAAGAAAAGACTCGCCAGTTTGCAGAGCGCCGTAGCAAGCCTTGAATGGAATGACGTCAAAATTAACTTAATTGACACTCCTGGTCTTTTTGATTTCGCCGGCGGTCTTTCCGAAGGCGTGCGTGCAGCGGGCTGCATGATGATTGTAACGGATGCAGAAAAAGCCAAATATGATGTTGGGGCCGAAAAGGCCTTTGCCGCAGCCGAAGGCAGAAATCTGTCCAAGATTTTTGTCATTAACAAGACGGATGCGGAAAACGCCAATTTCGGCAATCTGTTTGAAGAGCTGAAAGCCATCCACGGCAACAAGCTTTGCCCGGTCGTAGTACCGTTTATTGAAAACGACCGCATTAAATGCCTGGTTAACTTCTCGCAGAACAAAGCCTATGAATATCACGACGGCAAAGCCGTTGAAGTGGATATGCCGTCTTCCGAAAAACTGGATGCCATGCGGGATATGTTCCTGGAAGCCGTTGCCACTACGGATGACGACTTAATGGAAAAATATTTCAACGGAGAAGAGTTTACGGAAGTAGAAGCTCTGACCGGCCTGCTTGCCGGCGTTACCGATGGCTCCGTTTATCCGGTTTATGCCTGCTCCGCAACCAAGCTGGAAGGCATTGACCTGTTACTGAAAGGCATTGTTAACCTTGGACCGTCCGCTTCTTCCAAGACCGGCGAACTTGCCGTAGACGAAGACGGAAACGAAGTCCAGGTTCTTTGTGATGATAAAACCCCGCTTGCCGCCATTTGCTTTAAGACCATTGCTGACCCGTTTGTCGGCAAGCTGTCTTATCTGAAAGTTATTTCCGGCAAGCTGACCGCAGACAGCGCAGCCTATAACCCACGGACCGGAGAAATGGTAAAAATGGGCAAGCTGGTTGCGCCGCAGGGCGGAAAGCAAACGGACATTAAAGAAATCAGTGCCGGAGACATCGGCATTGTCACCAAGCTGGCCGGTGTAAAAACCGGAGACACTCTTTGTGATCCAAAACATGTTCTTACCCTGAAGGGCCTGACGCTGCCGGTACCGGTTTATACCAGGGCAGTTACCGCCAAAAAGAAGGGCGAAGAAGAAAAGATTGCCCAGGGACTGTTACGTCTGTCCGAAGAAGATCCAACCATTAAGTTCTACACAGATCCGGAAACCAAGGAACAGATCCTGGCCGGTCTTGGCGAACAGCACATTGATATTATTGTCGGCAAGCTGAAGAGCAAATTCGGCGTAGAGCTGAATCTGGCTGCTCCGAAGGTTGCTTACCGGGAAGCCATTCGCAAGAGTGTTTCCGTTCAGGGTAAGTACAAAAAGCAGTCCGGTGGTCACGGCCAATACGGAGACGTTTGGATCCGCTTTGAACCGTGTGACGCCGAAGGCTTGGAATTTGCAGAAGAAGTCTTTGGCGGATCTGTTCCGCGGAACTTCTTCCCGGCAGTAGAAAAGGGCCTGCAGGAATCCATCAAGCATGGTGTGCTTGCCGGATATCCTATGGTTGGACTGAAAGCCGTTCTGTATGATGGCTCCTACCACCCGGTAGACTCGTCTGAAATGGCCTTTAAGACCGCCGCTTCCTTTGCTTATAAGGAAGGCATTCCGAAGGCAGCTCCTGTTATTCTGGAACCCATTGTTACCCTGACCGTAGAAGTTCCGGATGACAACATGGGTGACATTATGGGAGACATCACCAAGCGTCGTGGCCGTGTACTCGGCATGGAACCAATTGACGGACGTTCCGGCATGCAGCGGTTGGTAGCCGAAGTTCCGGATGCAGAACTGTCCGACTTCCCAACCATGCTTCGCTCTACCACCAAAGGCCGTGGCTCCTTTACCAAGGAATTTGCCCGGTATGAAGATGCTCCACAGAATGTGGCAGAAAAAATCATTGCAGAATCCAAAGCAGAATAAGCGGGATTTTGTTTGAAATAGGGAAAGAAAAGAAGGCCCTCCGGCAGTTGTCGGAGGGCCTTCCAATTTTCGTTTAGTCAGCCTTTACAATGGCTAAGTTTCCTGCAGATTGCTCCACATTATGGGAATAAACGTGCGCAAGGTCAATCATGTCATACACCGTAATGGGGTGTCCGCGCTTGGACCACCGCGCAAAGCACATTAAATATAAGAACTTTAAGCTGCGAAGGGTCAGGAGACGTTCAATGGCTACATCGCCATCCTGATACGAATCCAGGGTATACCGGAAGAAAAAGTAGGCGCCAAGGCGGCGGAACCACTGGTTAATCTGGTCTCCCTGCTGCTCCTTGAAGAGCACCTGGGCGGAGTGGAAATCCGGGCGACGCAGCAGCAATTTTACGGCGTGGACGGCTTTGGCCCAGTCTTCGCTTAACACTTCCATGGAGTCCATGCGGTCCAGCAGCTGATGGTTGGTTTCGTCCAGTGCAAACAGGTCTTCCAGCGGACTTTGCGGGTCTAGTGCAGTGGAAACCAGCTGGTCACGGATGTCCCGTAAATCGTCTAGCTTGGCGTCTCCGGTGCTCAAGTCTGTGTCTCCGGCCACCTGGAAGGAAATGTCCGGCCCGAAAAACAGATGGCCGACTTCCATGCAGGAAAGGCTAAGGTCCATTTGCTCATAGTTACCGATGGTTAAAACGGATTGCGGGAATTTCGTTACCAGGTGGGTCATGCCTTCGTTTAGTCCGTCGTCTTTTCCGGGACAGTGGTATTCCAGGCAGTTTTCTCCGGCACAGGTAAAGCGCTCAGCGTATTGTGGGTACTCTCTCATTCTTCTCACCGTACTTTTTTGGATTTTAGTTAACTTTTGAAGGCGGCAATATTCTTGTCGTCATGCTCCACTTCTTTAGAGTAGGCGTGGCAGAATTCCATAAAGTCCTGATTGGTTAGGTGGTATTCTGCTACCGGACCGGTTTGGCCGGCTTTTTGTTCTCCGGCCCACCAGTGGGAAAAGGCCAGGAGATATAACAGGCGCATGCTGCGGCGCATCATTTTCAGGCCGCAGACCGGACTGTCATCATAATAGGAATCCGGGAAATAACGGAAGGCCAGATACATACTGAGCTTTTCAAAGTTCCGCTCCAGAATTTCCTGGTTGCGCCAAAGGAAAAGGGCTTCCAGGTTTTCGTTGATGTGCGGCAGCAGTTCATGCATTTGCTTCATTTCTGCGGCCCAGCGCGGATCCCATGGGTCTTCTTCCTTCAGCAGCTTTAAAAGAGCTTCATTGCTTTCTTTCGGCAGGCGTTTGCCGATTAAAACATACTCTTCTACCTGTGCCATCCGTTTTGGCAATGGCAGGTCAGATTTTCCAAGAATGAAAAGGGCTTTGTCACGTACCTCCAGGCAGGTGGTAAAGTCTATGTCATCCAGATAAGACTCTGTCAGGTAGGCGGGATTTTCCTTTTCCTGGCGGATAACGGAGAAACGGAAGTCATCCCGAAAGAACAGCCGGCTGGCTTCCGGACAGGAAAGACTTAAGTCATACTGCCGGTAGTCGGCCACTTCTACTACAAAGCGCGGATGTTCGGCGCAGGTGCGGCACAGGCGGTTTTCGCCAAGATGCAGGATGATGTCACACAGGTTCTGGCCGTTTAAAAACGGGCAGCGGCCTTTTTCCGTCAGGGGGAAGATGGCATCTCCTTCCGGGGTTTCCGCAATGTGGGAGCGGATGACGTCCCCGAACGGAGCGGGCGCAATTTCCCGGTAGTAGGTTAGGGCATCTTCGTCCAAATCTACTTCCCAGCCTGCGCAGCAGGTTTCGGGACAATCCCCGGCGATGCAGTGGAATTCCGGATAATAATTAGGGTATTCAATGACCATGGTGAAGACTCAATTCTGTCAGGACCTTAGTCAGAAGGGTATAAAAACGGGCTAAGGAATCTAACGGCATTTTTTCGTCCGGGGTGTGGACGTGGAATAAATCAGGGCCGACGGACACGGCATCCAGGCCGTCCATGGCGCTGACTAACAGGCCGGTTTCCAGGCCGGCGTGTAGGGCTTCTACTTTCATGTCCTTGCCAAACAGGGACTGGTAGGTGGAAAGGAGGCAGTCCCGGAGCGGGGATACTTCTTGATACGCCCAGCCGGGATACCGGCCGGAAACCGCCATGGTGAAGCCGAAGGCTTCCGCAGCAAGACGGATGCGGTTCAGGGCTTCCTCTTCCAAAGAGTCCACGGAGCTACGGGCCATACAGGCGTAGGTGCAGCTGGCCTCCCCTGTCCGGACAATGCCCAGGTTGGAAGAGGATACAACGGCACCGTCCAGCTGCGGGTTCCGCGAAAGGACGCCATTCGGCGTCAGCAGAATGGCGCTGGCAAGGGCCTGCCCGTCGGCCGCGGTCATGGCATGGACCTGACGGTCTTCCTGCAGGCGGAAGTGGAATTTAAAGTCCGGTTCCTGCGGACGGATTTCGTCGTGATAGTTGTTGCGTAAATGTTCCAGCATGGCAATGGCGCGGTCCGCGGAGTCGGAGGTGCGGTACAGCACCGTGGCGTAGCATTCCCGCGGAATGGCATTGTCCATGCCGCCACCGTTAAAGTCAACCAACTGAACATATGGGTTGTCTGCAAACAGGTTGGATAAGGTGCGGGCCATTAACAGAATGGCGTTGCAGTGGTTTAGGTCTATGTCTGTTCCGGAGTGGCCGCCCAGCAGGCCCTCAATGGTAATGCTGATCAGGAAGCCCTGGGCTTCATGGCGCCGAATGGCGCGGGTGGTGTCTACTCTTGCACCGCCGGCGGAACCGACAACGCAGACGCCTTCTTCTTCGGAATCCAGGTTGATTAACCGGGTACTTCTGAGCCAGGTGGGACTGACTTTGGAAGCGCCAATCAGACCAATTTCTTCTCCGGTAGTAAACAGACACTCCAGTGGAGGATGCGTCAATTCCTTGTCTTCCAGGATGGCCAGCATCATGGCTACGGCAATGCCGTCGTCTGCGCCAAGGGTGGTTCCGTTGGCGGTCAGTGCACCGTCCTGAATTAGGAGTTCAATGCCTTCCGTCTGGAAGTCGTGGGTGCAGGTGGACAGCTTTTCGCAAACCATATCCATGTGCCCCTGCAGGGCAAGGAACGGTGCAGTTTCGCCGCCATTCTGGCCCGGCTTGCGGATGAGCACATTCAACGCTTCATCCTGTTCCACTTCCAGCCCGTGGTCCTTTGCAAACTGCATCAGGAAATTGCTGATGCCGGCTTCGTTTCCGGAGCCTCTGGGAATGGCGGAAATCTGTTCAAAAAAAGATAAAACATTGGCCGGTTCCCATCCGGCGAATAATTCTGTCATAGTGTCTAATGCCTTCTTTTCAGTGGTGTATGGGTTAAAAGGAAAGGGTGTTAACCTTTTCTGTTAATTCAATAATCTGATCCCGGTAAAACGCAATCAGGGCCGGACCTTCCGGCTGATCTTGCAGACGGCGAATGGAGCGCCGCAACAGGCGGGTATAACCAAGTAACTTTGCTTTGTTTTCCTGTTCTTCCAGAATAACCGGGTCTTTGGTTCCAAAGTATTCTTCCAGGGTGCGCTGCCAGAAGGTGCCGGCAAGGTCCCAAGGAATGCCAAGGAAGTCATCAATAATACTGTGGTCCAGCACGGAAAATCCGCGGAATGCATTAAAGATAGAGGCAAAGTCAAAGACCGGAGCGCCGTAAGCCAAGGTGTCCATGTCAATCAGAATAGTTTCTCCATTCTGCATCATGACATTGCGGGTGTGGTAATCCCCGTGAATCAGGTGATGGTCTTCCGGAATGGCCTGTACCAGTGCATGTAATTTTTCCCAGGTTTCTGCCGGAAGATGGTCTTTCAGGAAATCTACCCAGCCCATAACCACGACTTTTTCATCCGGAAAGTCTTCCGGGGAAACTTCCGTGGAGTGGATTTGCTTTAACAGGCGTACAAAAACCTGCAGATATTCTTCCAGATTTTCCGGGTGTGCTTTTAATAACTTGCTAAGGGATTTGGCGGACAACAGTTCAAAAACGGAACCGTAGCTGTTGCCGACTTTTACTACATCGTACGGGATGGCGGTGTTAATGCCGGATACAAAGGCTTTGCGAGCCAGTTCCCTTTCGTTGTGGATTTCCGGCAATGCATCCGGGTTACGGTATACTTTGACAACGGTTTCCGGGTCAATCCGGTAAACCAGGCCGTTGGAGCCCTGGCCAATTAAGGTGCAACCCTCCACGGACAATTGGCGGTACGCTTTCTGCACCGGCAGCATTTCCGTAAAGCCGGTCATTTCCAGGATGTCATAGACTTCGGAAGAGGCGTTGATCAGTTGCAGGTCTGCATGATCCTTCCGGAGACGCAGGATAACACGCAATCCGGCACTGGAAATGTAAACCAGATTTTCCGCGTCCAAGATATAAGAAAGGCCCGGGTTGGCATCAATGACCTTTTTGCAGTCTGCTTCCACAGCGGCAGCATTATTGGTGTCAATGCGCCCTTCCAGGCAGAGGTATAGGGTATGGTTTTCCTGATAGGTTTTCATAAACGGGGCGTCCTTCCTGACATAATTTAGTCGTGATTAAAGATTTCATGCAACAGCTGCAGGTACTCCTGATAGGCATCAGTGTCTTCCAGTTGCTTTGTGTATTCTGCAATGCGTTCATAATACCAGTGCTGCATGGCGGGGTCTTTCTGATTGAAGTGCCCCCACAGAGCCTCTCCTTCGACCCGGTAGGAGCGGGCATAGGAACGGAGATTGGCCAGTTTGTCACTAAGCCACAGGATTTTGATATCCCTGTCCGTGGTTTGCTTTAAATCCTGTAAGGATTCTTTTTTTCGGATTTGCCAGGTGTCTTCCGGCGGGCGATCCTGCCGCTTATCTTCCGTTTCGCTTTTCACCAGTTCATAAACCCGCGAACCGAATTTTTCCTGGATTTCTTCCAGGGAAACGCCGGCGTCTTCCACTACATCATGAAGTACAGCGGCGGCCAGCAGGTCCTGATTGTTGGAAATGGTGGAGGCAATGGAAGCTACCTCCAGGGGATGCAGGATGTACGGAGAGTAGGAAAGCTTCCGAGTCATGCCGGCGTGTTTTTCCGTGGCAAAGTAAATTGCCTGATCTAATAAATCCATAAGTTTGCTGTCAAATCCTTTTCTGTAACGTTAAGATGTTCTGCCCGTCTTTCTGCTGATAGGACATGTCATCCATGGTTTTCTTTACTAAGAAAATGCCAAGCCCACCAACGGTGCGGTCTTCGGCTTTCTGGCTGATATCCGGTTCATCCCGATCCAGCGGGTTAAACGGAATACCGCTGTCTGTGAATTGCAGGCTGAAGACACCGTCTTTGTACCGGGTGCCTAAGGTAATGTTCCCAGACTGCCCAATGTAAGCGTAGTGTGCAATGTTTACAAAGACTTCTTCTGCTGCAAGGGAAATCTGCATGGTGTCTTTCGGAGTACAGGGAGTCTTTTCCAGTTCCTGTTCTACAAACGCTATAGCGGAGGCTAATTCTGCGTCTGAAGCGGGAAAGGTCTGCTCTGTAAACTCCGTATTGTGGGCGGCTTTGCGAAATTCCATCAGGAGCATGGTAATGTCATCAAATTGGGCGGCGTTTCCGGCAAAGTCGGCCAGCTCCTGTCGCAGGTTTAGGAGAAGATCATAAATGTCGTCTCCGCCGTGCTGCGTCAGATAGGCGGCAAGCCGATCCGGGCCATACAGTTCATTGGCTTCATTCATGGTTTCGGTAACACCGTCGGTATACAGGAACAAACGGTCTCCGGGGTCCATGTGCATGGTGCCCAGTTTATACTTCATGCCGTCCATGGCGCCAAGCACCAGACCCGGACGGTTCTTTACATACCGGAAAGTGCCGTCTTTCTGCCGGAGCAGCGGCGGGGTATGACCGGCATTGGCGTAGTGTAATTCGCCGGTTTCCAGATCCAGAACGCCCATCCACGCGGTAACAAAGTATCCGGTGTCATTGCCTTCACACAGGCTGTGGTTCATCCGGGTAAAGACTTCGTTTGGCTCCAGTCCCGACTGGGCGTGGTTCTTCATTAAAATTTTGGCAATGACCATGAACAGGGCAGCAGGAACGCCCTTGCCGGAAACGTCTCCGACTGCAATGGCAAGGTGCTTCTGGTCTACCATATACATATCATAAAAGTCACCGCCGACCTCTTTGGCCGGTTCCATGGTGGCAAAAATGGAAAATTCGTCATGTTCCGGGAACGGCGGGAAAATGTTCGGCAGCATGTTGGCCTGAATGTCTGTGGCAATGCTGAGCTCGGCGCTAATCCGTTCCTTTTCCTTCAGGGAGTCCACCATCTGGTTAATGCTGTCCCCAATGTGTCCCAATTCGTCTTTGGACTTCATTTCCAGCGGCTCTTCCGGGAATTCGCCGGAGCCGACTTCGTCCAGGTAGGAATCGATGCGGGCCAGGCTGTGACTCCATTTTACCGTGCGATTCAGGATTAATGCGAATGCCAGAATCAACATGATTCCAAGAAGTAATAACAGACCCTGTTTCAGATTCTTGGTGGCGCCTTCCAGTTCGGAAACTTCCCTGCCGTCTACCAGAATGCCGATGTTATTGCCGTCAGCATCATAAACACACTGATAATAACAGTAAACCATGGTGCCGGCGGCGTTGGCTTCGCCGGAGAAATAGCCTTGTTTGTCCAAAACATCAGCAACGGTTTTATCAATATAAGTGCCGATGATAACCTGGCCGTCCATTCCCTTGGTGGACCCGGCAACACGGATGTAATGGCCTTGCTGGTATCCGGTTTTCTTGTCTCCTACCCAGGTCAGTTCGTCGTCATTGTCGGTTTTCATAAACACATAAGAGAAGGTGCCGGTTTTCTGCTGTAACTTCCGGAAGGGCTCCGTGTTGGCGGCTTCCAAAGTGCCGTCTCCAAGGCGGACGTCTCCTTTGTAAATGCAGCCGTCCTGAACGGACCAGTCTCCTTCGCCAATCAGGTCGGAAAGGTATTGCAGGTTGGATTTCAGCTGGGCAGTCATCATTTCCTTTTCCTGCTGGTCTACCACATAGGTGATGGCAGAGGAAATGCTGGCATACAGGATGGCGCCACTGATGATTACAATCAGAAGCACTTTGGACGCCACGGTATGCAATTTAAAGAAGTTCTTTACTTTTTCTTTGTTCATGGTGCGTCCTTTCCTGTGTTAAACAATGGTAAGAATATCCGAAAAGCCGGTCATATCCAGAATGTCCTGAACCGTGCTGTTAACATGGGCCAGGGTCAGGGATCCGTTACCGGACAACTGCTTTTGTGCTGTCAGCAAAACGCGCAACCCGGCAGAGGAAATATAGTCCAAGTCTGTAAAATCCAGAACCAGTTGGTTGCTCTTTTCCAAGGCACTGTTAATGGCCGTGGAAAGCTCCGGGGAGGAAAGCGTGTCTAATCGCCCGGAAAGGGCAAGGGTAATGGTGGCTCCGTTTTCCGTTACAACGATGTTCATACTGGTCTGTCTCCTTTCGGTTTTGTCTGCCTTTTTTATACCGATTTTAAGTCTTATTATAAAGCAGTAACCGGTACAAGAAAAGCAAAAAATAAAGACCACGCAACTGAAGTAGTTGCGTGGTCTTTTGTGGTGACCCGGACGGGAATTAAACCAACTTTCGATATTTAAGGGGTGTTGTGCCAACCTCCTTTTTGAAGACCTGTGAAAAGTGGCCGGCGTCATTGAATCCTGCCTGTGTAGATACCGCTTCAATGGAGAGAGACGTGTTTTTTAAAAGCAGCTTTGCTTGTCGGATACGAAGCTGCGTCAGGTACACCGCAGGAGTAAAACCTGTGTATCGCTTGAATTCGGAGAATAGCAGTGTCCGTGAAATGCCGAATGTTTTGGCTAGCTTTTCAAACACAATGTCCTCTGTGTAGTGAGTATGAAGGTAGTCTAAAAGAGAGGGTATGACTTCGGAACTATTGCTTTTTTGATTCTCAGAAAGACTTTCCGTAGACGTCAACAGCTCCGTTAAAAGCAGATTAAGCAGGCAACTGGTTCTATATTCCTGATACGGATGAACGTTCTGTGTGGCCCGTAAAACCTGAAATTGCATTGCTTCAAAGGATGGCATGGTGTCTTTTGAAATCCGATACTGTCCATCCTTTTCGTATCGCTCAAAAAAATCCTTACATAGGCCACCGTTGATGTGTAGAACGGTAGATTTCCAGCCGCTTTTCCCGGCGTAGTAGATATGGGGCTTTTGACAGGAAATAAAGTACCCGTCCCCTTCTTTTAGCACATATTTTTTTCCTTCGTATTCTAATACACCCTCTCCGGAAAGCGTATAACGAAGTTCATAAGAATCCAAACCTTCCCGCTCCGTATAATATCCCGAGCTGGCATTAAAGATCATAAATGCCTGAACATACATGAGCCGATCCAGAGCATGTTGGCTGGCCATTAAGTTGGGTAAAACAGAAATCTCACCTTCCAGCTTGAAATCGCCAGTCAGCATTTTAGAAAGCTCATACAGCAGGAACTCTGACCCATACGGTGCGTAGGAGTGCAGCATAGGAAAAACCGTTTCCTTGTCCATAGAAGCGGATACCGTGATAAATGGTAAAGAATCGTACTCCATATATTCCTCCAAATAAGAATTGTACGTTTATAAAGAATTTACGGACGATAGGACCTTTTTGCTAAATTGAAAACCCATTATTATCGATATTAATAGAAGTAATCGGTTCTGTAAAGAGCATGCCTTTTTTGAAAACTAAAATCAAGGAATTTAAAAACAAGTCTGGAAAATCTTTTTATTTGTACAGACGTTGAATTAAGGAGGTCAACAATGAGGAACCACCAATTTCAGTTTATCAACCCCGAAACAAAAGCCTTTGATAAAGACGAGGCAATGCCTGCATCTTATATCCGAAAGACATTCCGTGTCTCAGATGAGATGAAAAAAGCCACTCTCTGCATGACGGCGCTGGGTGTCTATAAAGCATACCTCAACGGACAGGAGCTTGACGCACGGATGCTTCTGCCGGGCTTCACCAACTACCACGCGAGGCTTCAATATCAGACATGGGATGTTACGGAGCGTCTGCGTCCCGGCATCAACACCCTCTGCGTGATTCTAGGCAACGGCTGGTATCGCGGCTGCCTTGGTATCACAAGCGTCAAAGCCTTTTACGGGAAAACCGTGCAGCTCGCCGCCGAGCTGGTGATGGAAAAGGAACAGGAAACCGACATCATCCGCACCGACGAAACGTGGAAAGCTACGCAGGATGGGCCGCTCATGGAAAACGATCTGAAAACCTATGAGACGGTGGATATGCGGAAAAGCCTTGGTGGCTGGATGGACACGGATTATGACGATTCTGCGTGGCATACCTGCACCGTAGGCGGCTACGAGGGCGACTGTGTTCCCCACGAGGGAGAGCCGGTGCTGGAGCAGGAGCGTTTCGCGGCGACGGTTCTGAAAACGCCGGACGGCAACACGGTGCTGGACTTCGGGCAGAATCTCTCCGGCCATATCGAATTCACCGTCACGGGCAAGGCCGGTCACACGGTCAAGCTCTATATGGGCGAATGTCTGGACGAAAACGGTAACTTCACGACCAAAAATCTCCAAGCGGAAGGTTCGGAAAATTTTGGTGGGGCGCTCGGTCAATGCCTCACCTATACGCTGAAGGATGGTACACAGACCTATAAATCGCAGTTTCTAATCAGCGGCTATCGGTATGCGTTGGTACAAAACTGGCCGGAGGAAGTGAAAGCAAAAAACTTCACCTCTATTGCGGTGTACTCGGTTATGCAGGAAACCGGTTCGTTTTCATGTTCCAACGAGCGAATCAATCAGTTTGTCAGCAATTCCCGATGGAGCTGGCACTCCAACACAGTAGACATCCCCACGGACTGCCCCACCCGTGAACGGGCAGGCTGGGCCGGAGACATCAACGTGTTCTGTGAGACAGCCAATTTCTATGCCGATACACGGAAGTTTCTGCACAAATACCTCGGAGACTTTTTGACGCTGCAAGCGGAGGATGGCGGGCTTCCGTACATCTGCCCAGAGGTGCCGTTCCAGATGATAAAGGGACTTGACACACAGCGCATTCCTTACAGCAGCGCAGGTTGGTCGGACGCCCTTATCCATATCCCAATGGTGCTTTACCGCTTTTACGGCGACACAGACAATATTGCCTATGTTTACAAAGCTGCAAAGCGCTTCATGGACTATGATTTCCAGCGGGCGAAAAAGCGAAACTGGAATCATTTTTACCGATTCGACAAGCATTATCAGTATATCCTGGATACCGGGTATCATTGGGGCGAATGGCTGGAACCCGGCTCTGTTATGGTGAAGGACGGTATGAAAGCGCTGCTTGCGCCCGATGCGGAAGTGGCGACAGCATGGCTCTACCACTCGCTGACCGAGGTCGCAGAAATGGCACATATTCTCGGCAAGCCAGAGGACGAAGCAAAATACAAGGAGCGGGCTGAGCTTGTCCGACTGGCGTACCGTAAGGAATTCTTGAAAAACGGCAAAGTGGACAGCAAGAGGCAGTGCCAGTATGTCCGGCCTCTCGCCATGAGACTGGCAGAGGTTGACGAGGGCAAAGCCATTGCCAAGCAGCTCAATGATATGGTTGTTGCAAACGGCTATAGGATTGGGACAGGCTTCCTTACCACCTACAAGGTACTGTTTGTCCTTTGTGATTACGGATATGTGGACACGGCCTATAAGCTGCTTGAAAATGAGCAATGCCCCGGCTGGCTCTATGAGGTCAAAAAAGGTGCAACGACCACATGGGAAAACTGGCTCGGCGTGGACGAGAACGGCAAGCCTACGGATTCCCTCAACCACTATGCTCCCGGCGCAAGCATTGCATGGCTTTACGAATATTGCGCCGGTATCCGGCTGGAAAGTCCCGGCTTTGAGAGAATCAAAATACAGCCCATTCCGGGCGGCAGCCTGACATGGGCAAGAGCTGAATATGAGAGTATCAAGGGCAAAATTGTCTCCGCGTGGGAGATCAAAGACAAGAAGTTCACACTTCATGTCGAAGCCCCGGAGAGTATAGAAACCACGGTGGTCATGCCGGACGGCGCAGGACACCGTCTTGAAAACGGAAGCGCACAATTCACCTGTGATTGGGAGGAATAAACAAATGAAACGGAAAAATTCAAAAACGGCATATGGCTTAGGAGCGATCACCTTTGGTGCAGGGCAGGCTTTTGTCAGTTCCTTTCTTACAATTTATTTGACTGATTACTTGGGCATAACAGGAACGGTTATTGGAACAATGTATATTGTTGCTCGAATTTGGGATGCCGCGAACGATCCAATGATGGGAATCATTGTGGATAAGACAAAAAGCCCATGGGGAAAATATAAGCCGTACCTTGTGATTTCTCCTGTTGTGATTGCTTTTGCAATGATTATGCTGTTTTCCTCACCACAGATTGGTGGCACGGGAAAAGTCGTCTGGGCTTATTTTTTCTACATTCTGTATGGAATGGCGTACACGGCGTATGGGATTCCTTATGTAGCTTATTCCTATCGTATTTCGAACTCAGAGACGGATCGCTCAAAGTATATCTCTGTGTATTCCATCTTTAACATTATCACCGTCTGCATCGTGGCAATGGGTGGGCTTGCCGCCATTAACGCATTTGGTGGCGATGGAGCGGCCTATCGTATGGTGGCAATTGTCATTGGATTTGTTGGAATTGTCTGTGCGATGGTGAATGCTCTGCGCAACCACGAACTGGAGGATGCTCTTACAGAGAATAAGCAAAATTATCGCTTGCGCGATTACAAAGAACTGATTCTGAAAAACAAGCCATTCCTGAGACTGCTGGTATTGAATGTCCTGATTGTTGCCGCAATCAATGTTCCGCTGTCGTTTTTACTCTATTACCTTCGCTATGTCCTGATGGATGAAAGTCCGTATATCATTATTATGGCAATCAACCTGGCGATGCAGTTTACGATTATGCTGTGTGCACCGAAACTGATGGAGCGGATCGGCAAAAAAATTACGATGCTGATTTCTTTGGGAATGCAGTTGGTAGGCTTTGCTGTGTACTTTTTTGCATTTCGCAGTATCCCGCTACTGTATGTGGGAACCGTCTTCACGGGAATCGGGAGCGGGTTGTTTACTGTGGCGCTGACTACCCTGACAGCAGATACGGTGGACTACTCAAAGTGGAAGTATGGAATGCACTCAGAGGGAATTGTATTTTCCCTGACCTCTTTTGCAAACAAGCTGGCAACGGCTATCTGCGGTGGCATTGCCGGATACGGACTGGATATTATTGGCTATGTTCCGAATCAGGTGCAGAGCGACAGTACTGTTTTTGGTTTTCGCGTACTTCTGACATGGGTCCCTATCGTACTGATTTTGATTTCCATTCCAGTCTTCAGCAGATATGAGTTAAATGCGAAAGTTATGAAGCAGATGAAAGAGGAACTAGCCCAGCGCAGAGGTGACAGTAATGTTTGAAATTACTGAAATCAGAATAGACAGCTTAACCGAGAATATCATCACCGACAGCGCAAAGCCGATATTTTCTGTCAAGGCGCAGTCAGACCGGCAAAACGATACCGCCACCGCATGGCAGATTGCGGTATCCTGCGGCGAGGAAACCGTATGGGACAGCGGGAAATGCGAGGAAGCATTCATGCCGCACATTCCCTATGCCGGAGCGCCCCTGCGCCCGGAGACGGACTATATTGTGACTGCAAAACTATGGAATACAGCAGGAGAAACGGCGGAGCGCCAGGCTGCTTTTCGGACGGGTCTTCTTGGCCGCCCATGGATGGGTGAGTGGATTACACACCCCACCTTTTCCTTTGGAAAAAAAGAAAATCCGCCCGCCTTTGTCTTCTTGAAGCATATCCTCCTGCGGAAATCGGTCAGAAGCGCCTATGTCTACGCTACAGCACTCGGTGTCTACACGCTACAAATAGACGGTACAGACATCGGGGGCGATGTACTGGCTCCCGGTTACACCAGTTATAAAAACCAGATGCAGTATCAGGCTTATTCCGTGACTGCGCTTATGCAAGGCAGAAAAACACAGGAATTTGATCTGTGCGCGACTGTTGCAGGGGGATGGGCTGTTGCAACCTTTGGACCAATGGGGACGGGACAACACGCCGGAAAAAAGCAGGCATTTTTAATGGAACTTCACATCACCTATACTGACGGAACAACGGAAGTAATCGGCACGGATGCAACATGGCTCGTTACAACGGACGGTCCCGTCAGGGAAGCCTCCATCTACGATGGCGAGGTTGTTGATGCACGGATTGACCTTTGCAATGCATTTGTTCGGCAAACCTTTGTCAACTGCGCCATCCTTCGCAAATGGCCGACAAAGGAGCTGATAGCCACCTATGGCATGCTTCCGAAGCGTGTCAGGCGTTTAGATCCGGTTTCTGAGAAAAAGGGCAAAAAGGGCGTAATTTTCGATTTCGGACAGAATTTTTCCGGTGTCGTGTCCCTCCGGCTGAACGGAAAGTCGGGACAGAAAGTGACTGTGCGGCACGCCGAGGTCTTGATTGACGGTGAGCTGTTCACGCAGCCGCTACGGACGGCGAAAGCGCGGATCGAATACACCTGCAAGGATGGCGTGCAGGAATATACACCCCGGTACACC
>CAVFBE010000021.1:0-9985 GCA_963620745.1 Muribaculaceae bacterium
TTTCAGTTCTTCCTTCTCTGCAAAAACCGGAGTATCTCCGTTCATGCGAACCAGATAATCTTCCCCATACTTAATTTCCCCGGAGGTGGCGGTCTCCAGTGTTGTGGCACAGCGCAACAAAGTAGACTTGCCAGAGCCGGACGGGCCAATGATTGCCACTACCTGTCCCTGATCCACGTGAAGGGAGATATCTTTTAATACTTCATTGTCATCAAAGGTCTTTTTCAGATTGTTAATTTCCAATAATGCCATGCTCTCACCTCAGTTTGAATAGTAGGAGAATTTCTTTTCAACCCATTCCATGCCCTTCGCCACAATCCAGTTAAAGATAAAGTAGAAGACGAAGGCCACCGCATATGGCAGCATACTGGCCTGCTGGGACGCTACCTGTTTGGCAATGGTAAACATTTCCGTAACGGCAATGGCATAGGCAAGGGATGTATCCTTTACCAGAACCACAATTTCATTGGTTACGGATGGTAAAACCCGTTTAATAACCTGCGGTAATACAATCCGCATAAAGGTCTGCACTTTGCTGAAGCCAAGCAGCTGGGCAGCTTCATACTGGCCTACCGGAATGGATTCAATTCCGCCGCGGTAAATTTCCGCAAAGTAAGCGGCATAGTTAATGGCAAAAGCAATAATAACGGCAGGGAACCGGTATCCCATGCTAATCCGGATGCCGAATACCAGGCTGGGTGCAAAGTATACAATCATCAACTGCAGCATCAGCGGGGTGCCACGCATAATATCAATATAAAACTTCATAATGCCGCGGAGCACTTTGCTCTTAGACATTCTGCCAAAGCAAACCAGGAAGCCCAGCGGCAGGGAAATAACCAGGGTCAGGAAGAAAATGGCGCAGGTCATTCCCATACCCTGTCCTAACGTGGACACGGTATATTGCAACGTTTCCAGATTCAGATTCATAAGAACACCTCTTCAAAAAGAAAAGGCTGCCGGGCAGGCAGCCTTTTTGCGTACCTTTTTATTTCAGGATTAAGGAGTTGGAATCAATTCCATATTCCTCAGCCAGCTTTTCAAACGTACCGTCTGCAATAATTTCGTCCAGGGTTTCCTGTACTTCATCCCGCAGTTCTTCGTTTCCAAGCTTAAAGCCGATGCCGTACTGTTCGGTAGCCAGCTTTTCGTCCAGGATGACATATTCGCCGGATTCCCGCTGGGACAGCTGATACTTGGCAACGCCAACATCCATGGCAATGGCATCTACTACGCCGGACTGCAGGTTCAGGAAGCAGGTGTTGTAATCCTTCTGTACATCCAGGGTCTTGAAGGTTTCTGCAAGTGCCTTCTGCTTTTCTTCATCTTCCAGAACGGACTGTGCGGAAGAATCGGTCTGTACTGCAACATTCTTGCCGGCCAGGTCGGACAGCTTGGTAATGTTACTGTCTGCCTTCACAACAATAACCTGCGAGTTATCGATATACGGTCTGGACCAGGTGTACTCATCTTCCCGGCCGTTAATGGTAAAGCCGTTCCAGATGCAGTCAATGGCACCGGTTTTCAGTTCTGCGTCTTTGGAATCCCAGTCAATCGGCTGTGCCTGGAAGGTCCAGCCTCTGCGTTTGCAAACTTCTCTGGCCAGGTCCAGGTCAAACCCTTTGTATTCTCCGCTGGTCTGATCCAAATAACCATAGGGTGGGAATTCTGCATCAAAGCCTACCGTAAAGGTAGTTCCTTTGTCCTTGCCACAGGCGGTAAATGCAAACAGGGAAAGTACCACCATCAGTGAGAGTGCTAAAGAAAGTACTTTTTTCATGTTGTCCTTCTCCTCTTTCAAAATCATAACTGCACTACAAAAAATAGCTTGCTAACATGATATCATGTTAGCAAGCTAAAGTATACCACTATTTTTCACAAACTCTGGTCAGATTCCAAGCACCCATGTGGCAATCTTGAAGTACGTAAACAGGGAAATGGCATCCACTACCGTGGTAATCAGCGGAGACGCCATAACGGCCGGGTCCAGACCAATCTTATCTGCCAGCATTGGCAGGGTACAGCCAAGCAGCTTGGCAATCAGAACTACTACTATCAGGGTAGAGCAAACAACCAGTGCCACAGACATGGCAACCTTATCAAACAGCATCAGCTTGGCAAAGTTACATACCGACAGGGTAATACCAGCCAGAACAGCTACCCTGATTTCTTTCCAAAGGGCTTTGAAAATATCCTTGAATTCTACATCGCCCAGGGAAAGGGCACGGATAATAGACACACTGGACTGGGAGCCCGCGTTTCCGCCGGTGTCCATTAACATAGGAATGTATGCTGTCAGCACAATGTACGTGGACAGGGCCTCTTCAAAGTGCGTAATGATGGCGCCGGTAAACGTAGCGGAGATCATCAGGAACAGCAGCCACGGAATACGGGACTTGTAGGTGGCAAAGATGCCCGTCTTAAAGTACGGCTTTTCTGTGGAAACAATGGCGGCCATCTTTTCCATGTCTTCCGTAGCCTCTTCCTGCAGGATGTCTACTACGTCGTCAACGGTGACAATACCAACCAGGCGCGTTTCCTTATCTACAACCGGAACAGCCAGCAGGTCATACTTGGTTACTACGTCAGCTACTTCTTCCTGGTCATCCAGGGTTCCGACGTAAATCAGCTGCTTGTCGTCATCCATAATGTCGGAAATTAAAACTTCCGGCTTGTTATAAATCAGATCCGCCAGCTCAATGGTTCCCTTCAGATGCCGCTTGCTGTCAATAACATAAATGGCATAAATGGAAACCTTGTCTTCTCCGGTATTGCGAATATATTCAATGGCCTGCCCTACCGTCAGACTGTCATGCAGCGCAATCATTTCATTGGTCATGATGCTGCCGGCGGAGTCCTCCGGATAATTCAGGAACGTGTTAATGGTTTTCCGCATGTCCGGCGTGGCTACCTTTAACACACGGGTAACAATGTTGGCCGGTACTTCTTCCAGGAAGTCCACTACGTCATCCAGAAACAGGTCGTCAATCAGGCGTCCTACTTCGCGGTCGGTAATGTGTTCCACTACCTGCTGCTGATTCTCCGGTTCCATGTAGGAGAAAACGTCTGCCGAGATATCCTTCGGCAATACGCGGAACACTTTTACCATCTGGTCCGGTTCCAATTCCTCCAGAAAGTCTGCAATATCTACTTCGTTCCGTTCAGCTAATTCCCGGCGCAGGGCGGAGAAATTGCCTTGGTTCAAAAGCTGATACAGTTCTGTATAGTTCTTTTCATCCATTAAAAAAAGCCTCCTGTCTTGCGGGCATACAAGACAAAAGGCCGCACTAACGTTAAGGCTTAACCGGAGTAAGCCGGAACGTTAAGGTGTCCCACTTGTATACCGCTGTTTTTTCCGAAAAAATAATATCGGTGTTTATCACCGCTATCCAAAGCGTGCCACCTCCCGTTCAATTTACTGCAATTAGTTTAACCCCTTAACCCGCACTGCGTCAACAAAAAAGTGCCCCGCTCCCCTGCCAAAAAGCAGGTGGAATCAGGGCGTTTTTTCGGGCGATTCAGCTTATTTCTTAAATTGATAAAAACCGATTTTTTTCATGGTTTTATCCAGTGTGCGCTGGGATACTTTCGTGGCTTTGGCAGCCCCCTCTTTCATACACTGTTCCAGGTAACCACGGTCACTCATGTAGCGGGTATAGGCTTCCTGTACCGGAGCCAGTTCCGCAATAACGGCGTCAGCAACAGCAGACTTGAAGTCTCCATAGCCCTTTCCGGCAAATTCGGTTTCAATTTCTTCATTGGTTTTGCCGGTGCAGCAGCTGTAGATGGACATCAGGTTATTTACGCCATCTTTGCCTTCGGCATAACGGACACAGGCTTCCGAATCCGTAACAGCGGATTTAATGCGCTTGGCAATGATATCGGGGGAATCAAAGACCGTTACAAAGCCCTTCGGGTTAGGATCGGACTTACTCATTTTCTTGGTGGGATCCTGCAGAGACATAATTCTGGCACCGGTATCCACAATCAATGGCTTCGGCAGGGTGAAGGTGTCACCATAAATCCCGTTGAACCGACCGGCAATGTCTCTGGCAATTTCCAGATGCTGTTTTTGGTCAGCACCTACCGGAACATAATCTGCCTGATACAGAAGAATATCTGCAGCCATTAATGCCGGATAGGCAAACAGGCCAACGTTTACGTTGTCTGCGTGCTGCTTGGACTTATCCTTAAACTGGGTCATGCGGGACATTTCGCCAAACTGTGTGTAACAGTTCAAAAGCCATGCCATCTGGGCATGATTCAGGTTCTGGGACTGTACAAAAATGATATTCTTTTCCGGGTCCAGACCAAGTGCCAGCAGCAGGGCATACATTTCCAGTACCTGCTTTTTAAACTTCTGCGGGTCCTGGCGTACCGTAATGGCATGCAGGTCTGCAACCGCAAAAGCGCAGTCATATTCTTCGGCAACATTGGCCCAGTTTTTCAGTGCTCCAAGGTAATTGCCCAGGGTTGGTAATCCGCTTGGCTGAATCATACTTAATACTTTTTCCATGTTCCGTTTATTCCTTTCCTTCGGCTTCCATTTCCCGAACCACTTCACCAAGCAGTTTCATGCCCTTCTGAATGGCTTCATCTGATGGCGTGGAGAAATTCATACGGAAGCAGTTTGTCGTGTCGGTTTCCTTCGGTAAGAAAGCGGTGCCCGGTACAACGGCCACTTTCTTTTCTACTGCCTTCTTGCAGAAGGTCATCATATCAAGGGAGTCTTTTAACTTGCACCAGACAAACATGCCGCCTTCCGGCTTCACATAGTCCACTGCACTGCCCAGTTCGGAATCCACCAGGCGGCACATCAGGTCCAGCTTCCGGCGGTAAATGCCGTGCATGCGCTGTGCGTGTTCTTCGTAATCATACTGTTCCAGCCAGCCGTATACAATCAGCTGGTTCCACATGGCGGTATGGACATCTTCTGTTTGTTTGCCGACAACCATCTTGGAAACAATGGGCGCCGGGCCACAGACATAGCCAACTCGCAAACCGGGAGAAATAACCTTGGAGAAGGTTCCGGCATAAATAACGCGTCCTTCGGTATCCAGGGTCTTGATGGCAGGAACGTCTTCGCCGTAGGCACGCAGGTCTCCGTAAGGGTTGTCTTCCAGAATAATGAAGTTATATTTGCAAGCCAGATCATACAGACCTTTGCGCTTTTCTGCGCTCATGGTAACGCCGGTCGGGTTCTGGAAGTTCGGGATAGTGTACAGGAACTTAATGTTCGGCTCTTTTTTCAGTAAGTCTTCCAAGGCCTGCAGGTTCATGCCGTCGGCCTCTACCGGCACGCCTTCCAGACGCACGCCGTAAGAGCGGAAGCAGTTTAAAGAACCAATGAAAGACGGGTTTTCACAGGCAATGACGTCTCCTTCGTTGCAAAGCACCTTGGTAACCAATTCCATAACCTGGGTAGCCCCGCTGGTTACCACAACAGAATTGCCTTCCAGGGAAATGTGGAAGCGGTCCTGCAACAGCTTTTCCAGGTCCAGCAGTAACGGTGCATAGCCCTCCGTTACCCCATACTGCAACGCCAGAATGGGATCCTTTTCCAGAATTTCATTGGAAATTTTCTTAACGGCGTCCACCGGGAAGGCCTCCGGTGCCGGGTTGCCGGCCGCAAAGGAAATTACGGACGGGTCTGCCGTGGATTTTAAAATTTCACGAACCGCGGACGGTTTCAAATTTGCAATTTTGTCGGAAAATACATATTCCATAAACGTTGCCTCCTGGGAATGATTCTTGTATACAGGTAAGAATTTTAGCACATCCGCCCTGGTTTTTCACTAAGTACATTCCAAAATCCGGAATTTTCAGTATATAATGGTATCATCTCTGGAAAAGAGGACCTACTATGCGCAAAAACAAAAATCCCTATACTGTTTTGCTTGTTCAAATTGTCAACCGGAACCTTGGCGATGCAGTCATTGCCGACAACGCGGTTTCCCTGATGCAAAAAACACTTCCCAGACGTCTGCGGAAGCAAACGCGGATTATAAGATACAACATCCAGTCCGGAGACTGTCTTCCGCTGACCGCGGCAGACGCCATTGTCTTTGCCGGCGGCGGATTAATCAAATTCCGGCAGGAGCATTTTTATGAAGATGTTATCCGCCTTCTGGAAGAAGCCAATGCCCTGCAGATTCCTGTCTTTCTGAATGCGGTCGGTGTAGAAGGATATGACAAAGAAGATGAACGGTGCCAGCGCCTGAAAGCGGCATTGCAGCTTCCCTGTGTTAAAGGCATTACCTGCCGGGATGACATAGAAACCCTGCAAAAAGAATACCTCCCGGAGCATACCATTCCTATTTCTTCTGTTCCGGATGTTGCTGTCTTCAGCAGCACCGTTTATGCCGGGCAATTGCAAAAGAAGCCAAAACGGCAACAGCCGCTGATTGGACTCGGCATTACCAGAGAACGCCTGTTCGCTGACTACGGAAACGAAACAATTGACAAAGACTATCTCCTGCAGTTTTGGAAAGACGTAACAGAACTGCTGGAAGAAAAAGGATATGCGTGGCGCGTCTTTACCAACGGATTGGACAGGGACGAAGTGTTTGCCACCAAAGTACTGGACTTCATCGGTCACGGGGAACGGGTTCCCGCTCCAGCGGAGCCATGGCAGTTAGCACAAAACATTCAGCAGTTTGACGGCATTATTGCCGGTCGGATGCATACCCATATTCTGGCTTTTACGTTTGGGGTTCCCGGTATCGGCTTTGTCTGGAATGACAAAGTCCGCTTCTGGAGCAACCGCGTAGGAACGCCGGAGCGTTTTGTTGCGCCGGAAAACTTACAGGCGGAAGCCGTTGTTTCTCGGCTGGAAGCGGCGTTGGCAGAAGGTGTCACCCCGCTTTCCGAAGAAAGTAAAAACAGCCTGATTCCCCCACTTCATGATTTTTTAGAAGAAGCATTCCGTGTATCCCAGTCAAAGGCCGCTTCCGCCAGTCCGGAAACAGCCAGTTTTGCACGGGAACATATGGTAGCGCTTGGCCTTGGCAGTGCGCTCCTGCAATATGACAGATTAAATTCACCGGAAGCCCTGCAGAACAGTCTGCAGAAGGGGTTCCGGTACGTGCACGTAGATGTCCGCCTAGACGCAGACGGAACGCTGGTCTGCGTCAACGGTTGGAACCGGAGCACGTACCGGCGGCTTGGCCTTCCTCTGCCGGAGGAAGGGCCTTGCCCGCCGCTTTCCACGCAGGAATTCTTACAGCAAAAGTATTACGGCCTGTATCCAACTGCCACCCTGGCAGACGTTCTGCGCCGCTTCCGGAAGCTGCTGCTGTTTCCGGCCTATGCCGATGCCCGTCTGATTCTGGACATCGGCACCCCGGAAACCGGGGCCCGGCAGGAGCTGTTCTTCCAAAAGCTCTGGGAAGCATTCCAGGTTTCGCATGGCGGGCCCTTCATGACCTCGCAACATATTATGATTCGCCTGCGCCGCAAAAAAGATTATGATCTTCTCCGTGCAGCGCCGTTGGATTTTACCGTTATTTACCAGTTACCCAAGTCCGGTTTTGCGGCGGAAGGCCAGGAACAGCAGCTGCATCGCCAGTTACAATTCTGCCAGAAGAAAAAGATTCCTATTGTTTCCGTATCCGCAGAGCACTGGAACCCGGAAACCGCCGCCCTTTGTAAAGAAGCCGGCGTACAGGTCATGGTCTTTTCCTATTCCAGCGTAGACGACCTGGCAAAAGCCCTTTCCCTTGGAGCAAATTTTGTCGTCAGCCGGTTTTCTTATCCGGAGGACGTTTCGTGTTATATGCCTAATTCATTCCTTTTGGAACAAACAATAGAGGAGGATGAAACGAATGAATGAGTATTTCCCAAAGCTCTTTGAGCCATGGCAGATTGGAACCTGTCAGATTCCGAACCGGATTGTATTGCCGCCCATGCTCATGGAGACAGCCGAATTGGACGGCACCGTCGGAGACCGTTGCTACACCTATTATGTAGAGCGTGCAAAAGGCGGCGCAGGTCTGATTGAAACCGAAGTAACACGCATTAGTGACTGGTCCGGTTGTACCGGTCCCAAGCAGTTGTCCGTTACCTCTGACCGCTGTATTCCGGGCCTGACGCGCCTGGCAGACGGCATTCACAAAGAGGGCTCTAAAATTTTTGTACAGCTGCATCACCCGGGCCGTCAGACGTATCAGCTGGTTGTTACTGCCTGGAAGCTGTCCGATGTCATCGGCCGTCACTGGAACGGCTGGTGGACCCTGTTCTTTGGTATGACCAAGTACATGGACTTTTTTGACCAGCAAATCTTCCACAACTTTTATCTCCCAACGGTATCCGCATCCGCCGTGCCTTCCGAAGGACTCTGCTCCCCGGTTAAGGAAATGCAAAAGACGCGCGCTTTGACCAAGTGGGAAATTCATAAAATTGAAGACGAATATGCAGAAGGTGCCCTGCGCTGCAAGAAAGCCGGCATTGACGGCGTACAATTGCACTGCTCCCACGGCTACTTCCTGCAGCAATTCTTGTCTCCGTACACCAACCGGAGAACCGACGAATACGGCGGATCCCTGGAAAACCGGACCCGTATTGTCAAAGAAATCATTGAAAAAATCCACGCGCTGTGCGGACCGGATTACCCTATCTCCGCCCGGTTAACCGTGGACGAATATTACCGTTTATTCGGTTTTGACCAGGGTCTGACCCTGTCAGAAGGCGTTAAAATTGCCAAGCTGTTAGAACAATATGGCGTGCAGTACCTGGATTTGTCCTGCGGCACCTATGAAACCTTAAACACCTGGTGCGAGCCGGTTTCCTACCCGCTTGGCTGGCGGAAAGAAAATGCAAAAGCGGTCAAAGACGCCGTTTCTATTCCGGTCGGCCAGAGTGGTGTCATCCGTACTCCGGAGCAGGCTGAAAAGCTGCTGGAAGAAGGATACCAAGATGTCATTGCCCTTGCCCGTCCCATGCTGGCCGACCCGTACTGGGCCAAGAAAGCCAAAGAAGGACGTTCCAAGGAAATTAACCGCTGCATTTCCTGCCTTTACTGCTTGGAATCCATGATGCACGGCGCCATGGATGGCGGTAAGCCGGGCCAGTGCGCTGTTAACCCGCGCACCTGCAATGAAGTAGATTATCCATTGGAGCCGGAAAAGGTTGGCAATGACCGTCCGGTAGTTATCATCGGCGCCGGTCCTGCCGGTCTGATGGCGGCAAAGGTTTGCGCACAGAAGGGCTTCCGTGTTACCGTTTTGGAAAAAGCGGCTTCCGTCGGTGGCCAGGTTCTGCTGGCAGCCGCGCCGGAAAAGAAAAGAAAGATTGCCTGGGTAACGGAAGACCTGGAAACCCAATGTAAGTTACTTGGTGTAGACATCGTATTTAACACGGAAGCCACAGCAGAACTGGTACGGTCGTACCAGCCCTACGCCGTGTTTGTTGCAACCGGGGCAGTTCCGGTTGTACCGTCCCTGCCGGGCACGGGCGGCAGCAACGTCTTTACGGCAGAGCAGATTCTGCGGAAAGAAGTGGAATTTACCGGCAAACGGATTGCCGTCATCGGTTCCGGCATGACCGGCCTAGAAACTGCGGAGTACCTTAGTGAACAGGGCAACCGCATCTTAATGGTGGAAATGGCCGACGAACTGGCTCCGGGAACCTGGGTACAGCACGTTATGGATGTTGTTCCAAAGCTGGAAGAAGCCGATGCCAAATTCCTGACCTCTTATAAGCTGACGGAAATCCGGGAAGATTCCATTGAAGTGGAATCCACTAAAATCCCGGGCCGCAAGCGCAGTATGCCTTGTGATGCCGTTGTTCTGGCCCTTGGTGTCAGACCTGCCAAAGCGCCGCGTGGTCTGTATGCTGTTTGTCCCCGCATCATCACCGTTGGTGACGCCAAAACAACCGGCCGGATTGCCGCGGCCACGCACACAGCTTATCAAGCCGCCATGGCTTTAATTTAAAATTTAAAAACCAAAATTCAAATGGAGCAAAAGGAGTAACACCCCATGGACAT
>CAVFBE010000022.1:0-9567 GCA_963620745.1 Muribaculaceae bacterium
GATTTGCTGTGTCGGCAATCCGGATCGTCGTTTTCAGGAAGACGCGCTTCGTCTTCTTCGTGCCGTGCGATTTGCCTCTGTGCTTTCTTTTCAGGTAGAACCCGAAACCGCAGCGGCCATAGAACGCAATCAGGAGTTACTTTGCCACATTTCCGCAGAGCGGATTACGGCAGAGCTACACTCTTTCCTGAACGGGCCGGGAGCGGGCCGGCTGCTTTTGCAGTTTGCCGGGCTGTTTACCGTTGCCCTGCCGGGTATTCACATTACAGAAGAAACCGGACAGACAGTAGACCGGGCTCCGGAACAGTTTCCGCTGCGCCTGGCTTTGCTGTTAACTTCCGCAGTGGATCCGGAAGTGGCACTTTGCCACCTCCGCTTGTCCAATGCGGAAAAAGATACGGTGCTTGCACTACTGCAACACCAGACGGACCCGCTTCCGCAGGATGCGGCCGGCGTCCGCATCCTGCTGTTCCGGCTGGGTCCTGACTGTTGCAGCCTACTGGCAGACTTTCACCAGGCGCAGGGTGCAGACGTAACGCTGTTCCGGAGCCTGTTGCAGGAAGTACTGGAGCGGAAAGACTGCTACCGCATCCGGGACCTTGCCCTAGATGGCAACCAACTGCAAAAGCTGGGCTGCCCGCCCGGCCCTCAGGTCGGCCAGCTCCTGGAACGGCTGTTGTTCCAGGTTATGGAAGAAAAAGTTGAAAATACCCGCAGCGCCTTAACCGCCGCTGCGTTAAAGGAGATATCCTAATGGAGCAATCCAAAATTGACCGCATTAATGAACTGGCGCGGAAGTCCCGCACGGAAGAGGGACTGACTGCCGAAGAACGGCAGGAGCAGGCACTGCTCCGCTCGGAATATATCCAGGCCATCCGCAATAACCTGGAAGCCCAGTTAAACAACACCTATTTAGTGGACGAACAGGGCAACGAAACAAAGGTTAGGAAGAAACACTAATGGAACAACGCATTCCAATTCTGACCGTGGTAGGGCCCACCGCTTCCGGCAAAACCGGCTTGGGCGTGGAACTTTCCAAGGCCTTCAACGGGGAAGTGCTTTCCTTTGATTCCATGCAGCTGTACAAGGGCATGGATGTGGCAACGGCTAAGCCAACGCCGGAAGAAACAGCGCAGATCCCGCACCACATGATCAGCTGCATAGAACCAACGGATCTGTACAGTGTAGCCCGCTACCAGGAGGATGCGGGGCGCATTGTGCAGGACATCCGCAGCCGCGGCAAAAATGTGGTTATGGTAGGCGGCACCGGACAATACCTGGACGCCTTCATCCAGAATTTACAATTTCTGGACGGTGACGAATCCGGTCAGATCCGCGCCCGTCTGCAACAAGAGTTGCAGACGCAGGGGATAGACCCGCTGTACGCACGCCTCCAGGAAATAGATCCCGAAACCGCGGCGCGTCTGGACAAGCACAATGCCGGCCGCGTCCTCCGTGCTCTGGAAATTTATGAAGCTACCGGGCATACCATGAGTTACCAAATCGCACGGTCCCATGACTGCCCGTCCCCGTATCAGGCCTTTTATCTTGGCCTGACGGCCAAAGACCGAGACTTCTTATATGACCGGATTAACCGCAGGGTGGACCTGATGCTGGAACAGGGCCTGTTAGACGAAGCAAAAATTGCTTTGGAACAGGGCAACGGAGACACCGCTGCACAGGCTATCGGCATTAAAGAACTGCTGCCATATTTGCAGGGCACCGCTACGCTTGAAGACTGCGTGTCCCATTTAAAACAGGTTACCCGCAATTACGCCAAGCGGCAGTTAACGTGGTTCCGCCGCAATCCGGAGGTCCACTGGTTGGAAATTGATACGTACCCTTCTGCGGAAGCGCTGTATCAGGACGCCATTGCCTTAGTCCGGGAAGCTGGTCTTTTTGGCACTCCGGTTTTGGACAATCCAATATTTCATAATCTAAAGGAAGGAGACTGACCATGAGTAAACAGCAAAGTACCCGCCGCACTACACGGCAGGGCGCAGGCCAGGTTGCCCGGCAAAAGCAGAACCCGAAATGGACGCAGCGTACCACAGTAATTCTGCTGGCTTCGCTGCTGGTACTGGCTTACTTTGGATATCAGGTTTATCTGGTGGCGTCTCCAACCCTTTCTACGGAAGTGGCGTCTCAATACACGGTCAGTGACTCCGTAGATACCACCGCCTTTGTAGTCCGAAACGAATCTTACTTACAGTCGGACGGAAGCGGCACCATCATTTCAGTCCTTGGAGACGGCTCCAGAGTGTCCAAGGGTGAAGAAGTGGCCGCCGTCTTCACGGATGAAAGTGACGCTGCCACATATGCCACCATGATCAGCCTAAAAGAGGATCTGGCCCGGTACCAACGGCTGAACTCCCAAAACGGCTCTTACGCGGTTAATGTCAGCAGCATGAATGAAAGCATTTCTGACAGTGTCATAGATCTGGTCAGCACGGTGGATTCCGGTAATCTGGACAATCTGTCGGACCAGGTTTATACCGTTCGGGATAAAATTATTACCCGCCAGATTGCCACCGGAGAAAATCTGGCGCTGGATTCCATTATTTCCGGTATTACGTCGGAATATTCCGCGCTGACCAAGCAGAACGGCAGCTTCACCCGCATCCGTTCCGACGCCTCCGGATACTACGTCAGCGGCACGGACGGTTATGAAACCGCCGTGGACTATGACTCCGTATCCGATTTAACAGTGGATGACATTCAGAAGCTGTTAAAAGCAAAGGCCTCTTCCGTTCCGGAAAATACCTTTGGAAAATTGTTTGAAGATTTTGACTGGTACCTGGTCTGCGTGGCAGACACCAATAAGGTGGGAAATCTGTCCGTTGGCAGTAAGGTTACCATTCAGATGCCATACAGCTCCGTTGGCTCGGTTCCGGCGGAAGTAGTTGCCATTAACGCTTCTGCCGAAGATAAGAAAACGGCGCTGATTTTCCGCAGTAATTACATGAGCTCCGACATTGCACAGCTTCGGAAGGAAGAGGTGCAGATTGTCATGGATACGCTGGAGGGCTTAAAGATTAATTCCAAGGCCATCCGGGTCAATGACGACGGGGACAAGGGCGTCTACGTGAAGTCCGGTAATACCTGCAAGTTTAAAAAAGTAGATATCATCTACTCCGACAGTGGCTGGGTTCTGAGTAAGGTACACGAAGAAAGCGGCTACGTTTCCCTGTATGATGAAATCATATTGGAAGGAAAGGATCTTTATGATGGAAAAATCATTAGCTGAGTTAACTGCGTATCAGGAAGCGCGCTGTGCTTCCATTACCGAAAACCTGAAACACATTCAGGATGAGGTTGCTGAAGCGGCTGTCAAAAGCGGCCGTACACCGGAAGAGGTTCATCTGATGGCGGTTACCAAAACGGTGGACGCCTATTTTGTAAACCATGCGTTAGCACAGGGCGTGGATCTGATCGGGGAAAACTATGTACAGGAAATTCTGGCAAAGAAGCCGGAACTGCATCTGGAAGGAAAGCAATTGCAGCTGATTGGGCATTTGCAGACCAACAAAGTAAAGCAGATTATTACGGAAGTAGATGCCATTCAGTCCGTAGACAGCGTAAAGCTGGCCAAAGAAATTTCCAAGCAGGCTGTTAAGCATGACTTAACCATGAAGGTGCTTCTGGAAATTAACATTGGGCAGGAGGAATCCAAATCCGGTATCCCATATGACGCTGCCAAAGACCTGGCTGCCGAAATTTCAGAGCTGCCGAATGTGCAGATTGACGGCCTGATGGCCATCCCGCCCATATGCCAGACAGAGGCAGAAGTACGCGCTTATTTTGCGCAGATGCAGAAACTCTATGTTGACATGAAGTTACAAAAAATGGATAATGTAAACATGAATATCCTTTCAATGGGTATGTCTGCCGACTATGTTCCGGCAATTCTTGAGGGTGCCAATTTGGTACGGGTTGGTTCCGCAATTTTTGGCGCCCGCACTTATCACTAAAACTTACTTTCCGGAGGGAAAAGACAATGGCAAAATTTGTAGATAAATTGAAAGCAATCACCGGCTTTGAACCGGATGACCCGGATCTTGATTACGAAGAAGACTATGATGAAGATGACGGTCAGGATTATATCCCTGCCAAGGTTCCGAATCCTGCCCCGGTACAGGCTCCCAGAAGCACCGCTCAAAGCAATAACAATGTAGTTGGTATGCCAAACAAAACCGTACAGGTTGTACTGGCAAAACCGGAACGTTTTGATGATGCCTCTGCCATTGCAGATCACCTCAACGCCAAACGGACCGTTGTGCTGAATCTGGAATCCGCAAACCGGGATGTTGCCCGTCGGCTGATTGACTTCTTAAGCGGTGTTGCTTATGCCAATGCCGGCCAGCTGAAGCGGGTTGCAAATAGTACTTTCATTATTACCCCGTATAATGTAAATGTCTCCGGTGACCTGCTTGACGAACTTGAAAACAACGGAATGTTTTTCCAGGAATAAAGAACAAGCAATATGGGCACTCCGTCAGACGGCGTGCCCATCCTTTTTTCTTACCACCCCATAGCCTCAGTACAAAGGAGAACCTATCATGCTTACCCCAAAGCAATTAAAGAACTATGATTTCCAATCCGTTGCCCGGAATGCTTACAAGGCAACTGACGTAGACACCTTTATGGAAGAGGTCTACAAATCTTATGAGCAAATGTTCCGTGAAAATGCAGAGCTGATTAAAAAGCTGAATCTGCTGGCGGATAAAATTTCCCATTATAAAGCTGAAGAAGAAAGCATCCGGAATGCCATGGTGGAAGCACAGAAGCTGAAGGAAAGCATTGTTTCCGAAGCGGAGCGCACCGCCACGGAAAAGATTACTTCCGCAACGGAACAGGCACAGGCAACCAAAGACGCTTTGGATAAGCAGACTTCCCACTTAATTACTGACGCCCAGGAAGAAGCAGAAAAAATCATTGCCAAGGCCAATACAGAAGCCGAACAGGTAATGGCCAAGACAAATGCTGCAGTAGAACGTTCGTTAACCCTGGCCAAGGAAAACGCCGCCAAGTTAATGCACCGTGCCCAGGAATTATATGACCAGCAGGTTACTTCCATTGTGGAAGAAACCAAGGCAGAAAAGAAAAAGCTGCAGGCAGTAAAGGCAGAAGCCGTTTCCGTACGGAAAAAGCTGCTGGATACATACCAAATGCAGTTGGAACTTTTGCGGATGGCCCCGGACTATCAGGACGAAGTAGATGATTCTGATCTGGAAGCCTTTGCAGAAGCAGCACGGGCCGAAGCGGAAGACGTTCCGGAAATCAACATTACCTTTGCCGATGTACAGCAGGAAGAAGTAGCGGCTCCGGCAGAAGAAGACGTTGCAGAAGACGCTCCGGAAGCAGATGAAACCCCGGTAGAAGAACTTCCGGCAGAAGAAGTTGCAGCAGAAGAAGTTGCAGCAGAAGAACCGGAAGAAGAACCCCTTCCGGAACCGGCAAAAAAACCGGCCAGACGCTTTTTCTTTGACCTGAAGACCAAAGAAGAACCGGCTGAACCGGAAGAAGCGGATGACGTATCCGACATTAACGACTATTTGGATGACGAAGAGGACTAATTCATGCCCATTCTGGTATCTGTTATTCTGGCAGTTTTCCTGCTTTTGGCAGATCAATTAACAAAATATTTGGTGTTGCAGAATCTGGCTGACGGAACCGTAATTACCATTCTTCCGCGGATTTTGCAATTCCGTTATGTGGAAAACACGGGTATGGCCTTCAGCTTGCTGGAAGGCCGTTCCTGGTTATTAGGTATTTTTACTTTGGCCGTTTGTGCCGCTTTAATTGTGGTACTGGTAAAAGAAAAGAACCTGGGCAGCGGCAAACAATTGGCTTTGCTGCTGATTATTTCCGGCGGCCTTGGAAACGGAATAGACCGTTTGTGCCGCCACTATGTGGTAGATTTTATTGAAGTCTTATTTACGGACTTTGCCGTTTTTAATCTGGCGGATTGCTGTATTACAGTGGGTGCCATTTTGCTGATTATCCTTTTGCTGATTGACATGATAAAAGAAGAAAAGCAAAAGAAGCAGGGGAAGGAAAGCCATGAATAAGCAGGTTTTGACTGCCGCGGTTCCGCCGCTGCAGGAAGGCATGCGGATTGATGTTGCCGTTACGGAACTGGTAGAAGACCTGACCCGCTCCGGCGCACAGCGCCTGGTGCAGGAAGGCCTTGTCACCGTCGGCGGTACCCCGGTAGGAAAAAATTACCGGCTCCGCAACGGGGACCGGATTCAGGTCACCGTACCGGAGCCGAAACCGATGGTGGCTGAAGCACAGAATATCCCTTTGGACATCGTGTATGAAGACGATGACTTATTAGTAGTCAACAAGCCCAAGGGCATGGTGGTGCACCCTGCGCCCGGAAATCCGGACGGCACCCTGGTTAATGCCCTGTTATACCACTGCCAAGGCTCTCTGTCCGGCATTAACGGCGTGCTCCGTCCGGGCATTGTCCACCGAATAGACAAAGACACCTCCGGACTGCTGATTGTGGCAAAGAATGACTTTGCCCACCTGAAGCTGGCCGAACAAATTAAAGAACACTCCTTTACCAGGGAATACCGCACAGTGGTGCATGGCAATCTCCGGGAAGACAGCGGCACCATCCATGCCCCCATTGGAAGAAGCCCAAAAGATCGCAAAAAAATGACCGTAACGGATAAGAACAGTAAAGATGCCATTACCCATTATGAAGTATTGGCACGGTATCCGGGCTTTACCTATATTAAATGCCGGTTGGAAACCGGCCGTACCCATCAAATTCGTGTGCATATGGCTTACCTTGGACATCCGGTGGCCGGAGACCAGGTGTATGGTCCTAAAAACACACCAAAAGAACTGCACGGCCAGTGTCTTCATGCAGGTTTAATCGGGTTTATTCACCCCAGAACGGGGGAATATATAGAACTGGAAGCACCTCTTCCGGAATATTTCACAAAGATATTACATGCTTTAGAAGCAAAAGCATGACTCGTTAGGAGGAAAAACTATGGACGCATTAGTTAAAAAGGAGCTGCAGATTGCAGCGGCCAATGTCAGAAAATGTGTCATTGAAGGCACCTACAACGCTGCCTCCGGACACCCGGGCGGATCTTTGTCCATTGCTGACATCATTACGTACCTTTACATGTACAAGCTGCATGTAGATCCGAAAAATCCGACCATGGAAGACCGGGATCGTTTCGTGCTCTCCAAGGGTCACACCGCACCTGCACTTTACGGCGCTCTGGCCTTAAAGGGCTTTTTTCCGGTGGAAGATATTAAAACCCTCCGGAAACCGGGCTCCCATCTGCAGGGCCACCCAAGTCTGGGAAAAACTCCGGGCATTGACATGTCCACTGGCTCGCTTGGCCAAGGCATTTCCGTTGCCGTAGGCATGGCGTTAGGTGCCAAACGCAAGAATGCAGGCTACCGAGTGTATGCCGTTCTTGGAGACGGTGAAATTGAAGAAGGCCAGGTTTGGGAAGCAGCCATGTTTGCTGCCGCAAAGGGCCTGGACAATCTGGTTGCCGTAGTGGACAACAACAACCTGCAGATTGATGGTACCATTGAAGAGGTTAACTCGCCGTACCCGATTGATGAAAAGTTTGCCGCCTTCGGCTGGAACGTTATTCAGATTGACGGCCATGATTTTGACCAGATTGACGCGGCCTTTACGGCTGCCGAAGCCTGCAAAGGAAAGCCGACCGCCATTATTGCCAAGACCGTAAAGGGTAAGGGAGTTTCCTTTATGGAAAACCAGGTTGGCTGGCACGGCAAGGCACCAAATGCCGAACAGTATCAGCAGGCAATGGACGAATTAGACGCTGCAATTGCAGCCCTGAACGCATAAGGAGGTTTCACAATGGCAGATGTAATTAAGAAGGCAACCCGCGTTGGTTATGCCGATGGGCTGGTAGCACTTGGCAAAATCAACCCTGACGTTGTAGTTCTGGACGCTGACCTTGCCGGTGCAACCCAGACCTGCGTATTTAAGAAAGAATTCCCGGATCGCTTTTATGATGCCGGTATTGCAGAAGGCAACCTGATGGGCGTGGCTGCCGGTCTTTCCCTGACCGGTTATACCGTGTTTGCATCCTCTTTTGCCATGTTTGCTGCCGGTCGTGCCTTTGAGCAGATCCGTAACTCTATTGGCTATCCGCACCTGAACGTAAAAATTGCTGCCACCCACGCCGGTATTTCGGTAGGAGAAGACGGCGCCTCCCATCAGTGCAACGAAGACATCGGCCTGATGAGAACCATCCCGGGCATGGTTATCCTGAACCCGGCAGACGCTATTGAAGCCAAAAAGGCGGTTCTGGCTGCTGCGGAATATGAAGGTCCTGTTTATCTGCGATTCGGCCGCTTAGCCGTTCCACAGATTTTTGACGAAGATTACAAGTTTGAAATCGGAAAAGCAGTTACCCTGCGCGAAGGCAAAGACGTTGCCATTCTGGCCACCGGCCTGATGGTAAATGAGGCCAATCTGGCAGCAGACCAGCTGGCAGAAGAAGGCATCTCTGCTAAGGTTGTTAACATTGCCACCATCAAGCCGCTGGACGAAGCCGCTGTTGTTGCGGCAGCCAAGGAATGTGGCTGCGTGGTTACTGCGGAAGAGCACAACATCATCGGCGGACTGGGTTCCGCCGTTGCCGAGGTGCTTTCCGAACAGTGCCCGACTCCAATGGTTCGCGTTGGTGTAGAAGACACCTATGGCAAGTCCGGCCCGGCTGTGGAACTGCTCCACATTTTCGGTCTGGACGCAGACCACATTGTGGCTGCCGCCAAGCAGGCAATTGCCAAGAAATAAGTGCTACTTTGTTGCAATGGCATAGCGTTAAGCAAGTGCCATTTCGCAATGGCATAGCGTTAAGCAAGTGCCATTTCGCAATGGCATAGCATTAAGCAAATGCCACTTTTAGGTAACCTACCTATCAAGTAAGGCTGCTTCTCGGGGACACGCCTCATCAAGTAAGCCTGCTTTTTTAAGAGGCCACCTCATCAAGTAACCCTGCTTTTTAAGAGGAAAACATCTTTAAGTAAGCCTACTTTTTAAGAGATCCACCTCTTTAGGTAAGTCTGCTTTTTCAAGTGGCACAAGCTTATTAAATTTCAAAAACTAAAAATACTGCCGCAGATTGCGCCTGGAAGGCCGGTCTGCGGTAGTTTCCTTTATTTACCTCATTTCCGGCCGTGGTCAGCTATATGAGGTAAATTACTTTGTGGTTTACCTCATATTGGCCGTTCCATCAGAATCTGATGTACTTTACGAAAATATCTTTCGTCCTGAAATGGCGCCGGTTCCCTTATTTACCTCATTTCCGGCCATGGTCAGCTATATGAGGTAAATTCTTTTGTGGGTTACCTCATATTAGCCTTTGCATCACAATCTGATGTACTTTACGAAAATGTCTTTCGCCCTAGAGGGGCGCCGTTTCCCTTATTTACCTCATTCCCGGCCGCGGTCAGCTATATGAGGTAAACGCCTTTGTGGTTTACCTCATATTGGCCGTCCCATCAGAATCTGAGGTACTTTACGAATATGTCTTTCGTCCTGAAATGGCGCCG
>CAVFBE010000023.1:0-41486 GCA_963620745.1 Muribaculaceae bacterium
AACCAGACACACTCTTCCGCTAGCCGTTGTTTGCTGTCTGCACCTGGCTGTCTATGGTTAGTCATCCGCAGCTTACTGCCCGTGGTTATCTGTCTATGGTTGGCTGTCCGTTGTAAGTTATCGTACTTTGCCGCTGTCTACTACAGACACTATATCTCTGCTAATTACGACCTACTGCAACAGTTGTTCTCCGATTTCCAAAAAGTGCATACTTTTCCTGCTCTAGCGCCCTTTTGGTATGCACTTTAAAAAGGGAGTGCATACCGAAACAGCATTTTGACCCAAAAAGTATGCACTTTCTCCTTCCGCCCGGTGGAGTCTTGTTCTAACACCACAACACATATGTTAGACCATCAAAAATGCGTTAAGTACAAAAAGCATACCAAATCCGACATATAGGTTATATTTGCGGCTTTTTTAGAGAAAAAGCATACCTCAGACCAAATTTTGGCCAGAAAGGTATGCTTTTATTCTTCTACCATAACAGAACTTCTTATGTTATGGAAAAGAAAAGCATACCAAATCCGACATATAGGCTCTATTTGCGGCTTTTTTAAAGAAAAAGCATACCTCAGACCAGGTTTTGGCCAGAAAGGTATGCTTTCATTTTCTCTATTAGAAATTAGAAGTGTAAGTGATAGTTGGGCCCTGATAATTGAGTAACCGGATGGTGGAGCAACTAATAGTTAAGCAAACTGGCAATTGAGCAGCCGGACAGTGGTGCAACTGATAGTTAAGAACCAACAGGTAGTTGAACAGCCGGCTAGCGGAGTAGCCAATAGTAAGGCAAACTGGTAGCTGAGCAACCGGATGGTGGAGACACCGATAGTTAAGCAGACTGGAAGTTGAGCAACTGGATAGTGGAGCAACTAATAGTTAAGCAAACTGGCAATTGAGCAGCCGGACAGTGGTGCAACTAATAGTTAAGAGCCAACAGGCAGCTGAACAACTGGATAGTGAAGTAACTGATAGTTGAAATTTGTAAGTTTGGATTTGCAGAAAGGCCTGATAAAATGAGGCGTGGCGGAGCCGCGCTTGACGTGGGCGGGTTAGCGCTTAACGCGGGCGGAGCCGCCGCCCATGAGGGCCTCCACTTCGGCCTTGGAGGCCATGGTGGTGTCTCCGGGAGTGGTCATGGCCAGCGCGCCGTGCGCTGCGCCATAGTTGACGGCCAGTTCCGGGTCACCGGTGGCCATCAGGCCGTAGATGAGGCCTGATGCAAAGGAGTCTCCGCCGCCGACGCGGTCCAGAATTTCAAGGCCTTTGTAGTCCTTGGCCTTATAGACGGTGCCGTCTGCCCAGCAGATGGCGGACCAGTCATTTACCGTTGCCGTTTTGACTTCCCGCAGGGTAGTGGCTACTGCCTTGAAATTCGGGTACGTCTTGGCGGCCTGGTTAATCATCTTTTCGTAGCCGGCCAGGTTTAACTGCTTCAGGTCTTTGTCATTGCCTTCAATTTCAAAGCCAAGGCAGGCGGTAAAGTCCTCTTCGTTGCCAATCATAACGTCTACGTATTTGGCAATTTCCTGATTGACTTCCCTGGCTTTTTCCAGGCCGCCGATGGCGGACCACATGGAGGGCCGGTAGTTTAAGTCATAGGAAACCACGGCGCCGTATTTTTTGGCAGTCTTAATGGCGGCCAGGACTGTTTCACAGGACTGCTCTGACAGGGCGGCGTAGATGCCTCCGGTATGGAGCCAACGGACGCCAAGGGTGCCGAAGATGTATTCAAAATCAAAGTCCTCCGGGGTGGCCTTGGAAATGGCCGTGTTGGCCCGGTCGGAACAGCCAACGGCGCCCCGAACGCCGAATCCGCGTTCGGTGAAGTTCAGACCGTTGCGGCAAACCCGGCCAATGCCGTCCGTCGGCATCCATTTAATCAGGGCCGTGTCTACGCCGCCCTGCAGAATGAAATCCTCCATTAGCTTGCCCACTTCGTTGTCCGCGAAGGCGGTAATGCAGGCGGTCTTCAGACCGAAGCACCGCCGCAGGCCGCGGACCACGTTGTATTCGCCGCCGCCTTCCCAGGCGCGGAATTGTCTTGCAGTGCGGATGCGTCCCTCGCCCGGATCCAGGCGCAGCATAATTTCCCCAAGGGAAACCGCATCATAAGTGTAGGTGTCACGTAATTTTAAATCCATAACTTCAGGTCCTTTCTTTTGGCGTATGGCTTGTGTGTTGTGTATGGTCCGCATGAATCTGATTGACCAGTTCCCGCGGGGAAAGGTTGAATTCTTTCCGGCAAAGGCGGTAAAAGGTGGAGTAATTTTCAAAACCGTAATTCATGGCGGCTTCGGATAACGAGGCCCCTTTGGAAATGTCCCCAAGGGCCCGGTCCAGCTTTAACCGCAGCACGTACTGGTGTACGGAAATGTCTAAGTGTTCCCGGAAGACCCGGGAAATATAACTGCGGCTGACGTAAAATTCCGAAGCTAAATCGTCCAGGCTCAGCGGCTTTTCAATGTTGTTGTGAATGTACCGCACCACGTCGGAGTACAGGTTCTTAGTGGGGCTGTTCTTCTGGAAGGTTTTCCGCGTGTGGATAATGCGGTTAATCTGAATCAGCAGTTGGGAGAACAAGGTGCCCATATAAAATTCGTAATCCGAACGTTGCTCTTCCTGTTCGTGGGTCATTTCTTCCAAAATGGAGACAATGCGCTGCTGCGCTTCCGCACCGGGCCGGTAGTGGCAGGATCCGCTTTTGGCCACGGATTGCATAATGCTTTGCATGGTCTGGCTGACCGCTTCCATTTCCTTCAGATAATCCAGGGAAACCCAGATAACAACCCGCTCATAGGGCTTGTCATTTCCCTTGGAAAATTCAATTTCCGGGAAGTGCAGCTTCTCCGGCTCAATAATCAGAAAATCCCCTGGTTCCAAGTGAAAGCGCTTGTTTCCAACGGTGTAGAATGCATCGCCGGCAAGGAAAAAATAGAATTCATAATGCGTGTGCGTGTGCGGCTTTACCCGCCCATAGGAAAGGTCCCCTTTGTAGTGGAAAAATTCCATGGTGTTCCCTTCCATATATTGACGGTAAGAGAACTGGTTAATCAGCCCCTGCATGACGAAAGCCTCCATTAGCATCTTATAAAAAACCGGTTTGCAAAAGCAATCCTTGTCTCCATTATGCAATGTTTTGTGTTCCCGATGCAATTCTTATTTTTAGGAGGAAAAAATAGAATGAAGTTGTACAATAAGAGAAGAGAAATCTATGCCAGAAGCAAAGGAGAACAAGTATGAAATTATCATTCCGCTGGTATGGTCCCGGTGACACAGTCACCCTGGAACAAATCCGACAGATTCCCAATATGGATAGCATTGTTACTGCAGTGTATGATGTTCCTGTTGGAGAAGTCTGGAGCCGGGAAAGCATTGCCGAGCTAAAGCGGCAGACGGAAGAAGCCGGTTTGCACTTTGAAGTCATTGAAAGCATTCCGGTACACGAAGACATTAAACTGGGGAAGCCGACCAGAGACCGGCTGATTGAAAATTACTGTGAAAACATTCGCCGCGTGGCAGAAGCCGGCGTCAAATGTGTTTGTTATAACTTTATGCCGGTGTTTGACTGGACCCGCACCACGTTAAACCACGTGCTGCCGGACGGCTCTACGTCACTGGCGTATTACCAGGAGGAAGTGGATAAGGTTAATCCGCTAAACGGGGACAGTGACCTGACCCTGCCGGGCTGGGACGCCAGTTACACCCGGGCAGAGCTGGCTGCGGTAGTGGCAGAATACCAGAAGCTGACAGAAGAAGATTTGTGGGATAATCTGGCTTACTTCATTCATAAAATTATTCCGGTAGCGGCGGAATGTGACGTCAATATGGCCATTCATGAAGATGACCCGTGCTGGAGCATCTTTGGGCTGCCGCGGATTATTACGGATGAGCAGAATCTGGACCGGTTTCTGGCCCTGGAGGACGACCCGCATCACGGCCTGACGTTGTGCACCGGGTCCCTTGGCTGCTCCGCCAAGAATGACGTGCCGCACATGGCCTATAAGTATGCCAAAATGGGGCGGATTCATTTCGCCCATTTGCGCAATGTTGCCATTTTAGACAACGGCTTTGAAGAACGGGGTCATCTGAGCAAGGACGGTTCCTTAGATATGTTTGCCATTGTCAAGGCGCTGCATGATGGCGGATTTGACGGCTACGTCAGGCCGGACCACGGGCGCATGATCTGGGGCGAAACCGGCCGGGCAGGATACGGCCTGTATGACCGTGCCCTGGGCGCCACCTATATCAATGGGCTCTTTGAAGCAGTAGAAAAAATGTCCTGAGGAGGAAGCAACATGAAAGATTACACTTTGGATATTAAAGATAAGGTAGCAGTAGTCACCGGAGCGGGTGGCGTACTGTGCAGTATGTTCTCTAAAACGCTGGCAGAGCAGGGGGCCAAGGTGGCGCTCCTGGACCTGAACGGCGCTGCGGTAGAGCAGGTGGCTAAGGAAATCCGGGAAGAGGGCTACATCGCCAAAGCCTATACCGCCAACGTGCTGGATAAAGACTCCCTGGAAGCCGTCCATGCGCAGGTGCTCCAGGACTTCGGCCCATGTGACATCCTCCTGAACGGTGCCGGTGGGAACAATGCCCGTGCCAACACCACCAAGGAATATCTTTTCCCGGGCGATGAAGCCGCCAAGGATCTTGTAACGTTCTTTGACTTAGACCAGTCCGGCGTGGAATTTGTGTTTAATCTGAACTTTATTGGTACACTGTTACCAACCCAGGTCTTTGCCAGGGATATGCTGGGACGGGAACACTGCACCGTCATTAACATTTCGTCTATGAACGCATTTACGCCGCTGACCAAGATTCCGGCCTACTCCGGTGCAAAAGCGGCCATCAGCAACTTTACGCAGTGGCTGGCTGTACACTTCTCTAAGGTGGGCATTCGCGTGAATGCCATGGCACCGGGCTTCTTTGTTACCAAGCAGAACAAGGATTTGCTGTTTGATGCCGAAGGCAAGGCTACGCCGCGGACAGAAAAGATTCTGGCCGCCACGCCGATGGGCCGGTTTGGCGATGCTGAAGAGCTGAATGGTACCCTGCTGTATCTGGTCAACGAAAAAATGTCCGGCTTTGTAACCGGCGCAGTCATCCCGATTGACGGCGGATTTAATGCGTATTCGGGAGTATAACCATGAAAGACTTTTTAGATCAGGATTTTTTGCTGGAAACGGAAACGGCAAAGCTGCTGTTCCACAAGTATGCAGAAAACAAACCGATTATTGATTTTCATAACCATTTAAGCCCGCAGGAAATTTATGAGGACGGGTGCTTTAAGAATCTGGGGCAGGCCTGGCTGGCAGGGGACCACTATAAGTGGCGTGCCATGCGGGCGGCCGGTGTGCCGGAAGAGCGGGTTACCGGTGCGGCAGAAGACAGGGAAAAGTATGAGGCGTATGCCGCCATTCTGCCGCAGCTGTTTGGAAATCCGCAGTACCACTGGACCCATATGGAATTGCAACGGTACTTTGACATCTGTACCCCGCTTTCCGCGGACACGGCGGACGCCATTTATGAGCAGGCCACTGCGGCGCTGCAGACGGAGGAATATTCCGTTCGCAACCTGCTGGCCCGTATGAACGTAAAACAACTTTGTACCACGGATGATCCGGCAGATGACCTACGGTATCATCAGCTGTTGCAAAAAGAGGAACCGCGCTTCTTTGTGCGCCCGACCTTCCGGCCGGAGCGGGCAATGAAGATTGCGGCACCGGATTATCCAGTGTACCTGCAGCGCCTTGGGGCCGCCGCGGGCCTGGAAATCCACTCGTATCAGGACTTGAAACCGGCCCTGGCGGCCCGCATCCGCTTCTTCCGGGAAGCCGGCTGCAAAGCCAGTGACCATTCCTTAGAAGGCTGCATTTATACCGCCACTTCAGAGGAAGAAGCGGATGTTGCTTTTGCAAAGCGGCTGACAGGCTCTTCCCTGACCAAAGGGGAAGAGGCCAAGTTCCGTAGCGCGGTTATGGTATTCCTTGCCAGGGAATACCATAAAGCAGACTGGGTTATGCAATTGCATATTGGCGCGCTGCGCAACAATTCCAGCCGCCGCTTTGCCAGCATTGGGGCCGACTGCGGCTTTGACTCCGCTGATGACATCAGCTACGCCGCACCGCTTGCGGCCCTGCTGAATGAAGCCGACAAAACCAATGAATTACCCAGAACCATCCTGTACAACCTGAACGGAAGAGACACGGAAATGCTGGCTTCCATGGCGGGTAATTTCTTTGACGGAACCACGCCGGGCAAGGTACAACTGGGTGCCGCCTGGTGGTTCTGTGACACCAAGGCCGGCATGGAACGCCAGCTGAACGCCTACGCTGAAAACGGCGCACTGGCACAGTTTGTCGGCATGGTCACCGACTCCAGAAGCTTTTTGTCTTTCCCAAGACATGAATATTTCCGCCGCATCCTTTGCAACTGGATCGGCAATAAAGTGGAAAACGGGGAATACCCCTTTAATGAAGAACTTTTAGGCAATCTGGTAGAACGGATTTCCTATCAAAATGCGCTGGACTTTTTCCAGATGAACTAAGAAAGGAGGAATACAATCATGAATGAAGTATTGGAACAGTTTGCCAAGTACGGAGTTGTCCCGGTTGTTGTTTTAGATGACGCAAAAGATGCCCTTCCCTTGGCAGATGCACTATTGGAGGGTGGTTTGCCATTAGCGGAGGTTACCTTCCGGACGGATGCTGCAGAAGAAAGCATCCGACAAATGACCAGCCAGCATCCGGAAATGCTGATTGGCGCCGGAACGGTCCTTTCTGCGGAACAGGCAAACCGCGCCGTGTCTGCCGGGGCAAAATTTATTGTCAGCCCGGGGACCAACCCGGAAGTGGTGGAATTCTGCCTGGACAACAATATCCCGGTTACCCCGGGCGTCTGCACCCCGTCCGAAGTGGAGGCAGGCCTCGGCTTCGGCCTGGATGTCCTGAAATTCTTCCCGGCAGAACAGGCCGGCGGAGTTGCCTTCATTAAGGCCATTTCGGCGCCGTACCGCAACGTAAAATTTATGCCGACCGGCGGCATCAGTCCTTCCAATTTAAAGGACTATCTGTCCTGCCCGGCAGTGTTAGCCTGCGGCGGAAGCTGGATGGTCAAAGGACAGTTAATTAAGGACGGCAACTTTGCGGAAATTACCCGCCTGTGCCGGGAAGCAAGGAGTTTAGTAAAAGAAATCAGAGGATAAAAAGAAACGGAGTAAACTGCTATGAAACAAGAACAGCAAGCCCCCGCAACTCAAGTAAAACCCTTTGGCATAAAAGATAAAGTCGGCTATATGTTTGGTGACTGCGGAAATGACCTCACCTTTATATTAGCCTCGTTCGTATTATTAAAGTTCTATACCGACGTTATGGGCGTATCCAGTGCCCTGGTCGGCACCATGATGATGGTGGTTAAAATTCTGGATGCTTTTACAGACGTAACCATGGGACAGATAGTGGACCGCTCCAAGCCGACGGCCAAGGGGAAATTTTCCCCCTGGATCAAGCGGATGGCGGGACCGGTTGCACTGGCCAGCTTCCTGATGTATGCCAGCTGGTTTGCCAACATGCCCATGTGGTTTAAAGTCATTTGGATGTTTGTAACCTATGCCCTTTGGGCCAGCGTTTGCTACACCGGCGTAAATATCCCATACGGGTCTATGGCTTCCGCCATCTCGCAGGATCCGAAGGACAGAGCCTCTTTGTCCACCTGGAGAAGTGCCGGAGCGGGTGTCGCGGCCGGCCTGGTATCGGTTGTCCTTCCGGTGGTTATTTATTACACGGATGACGACGGAAACAAAGTGCTGTCTGCCAGCCGCGTTACCATAGCAGCGGCAATCTGCTCTGTCCTGGCCGTCGGCGCTTATCTGCTCTGCTACAAGCTAACCACCGAACGTTTTGTGGTGCCGCAGAAAACCGAAAAGTTTGACCTGAAAGAACTGGTCAAAGGATGGCTCTCCAACCGTGCACTGCTGGGGATTATCTTAAGCACCTTCTTTATGCTGGTTTCCCAGAATGTTACTTCCGGACTGTCCTCCTATATTTTCCCGAACTACTTCCGCAATCCCGCGGCACAGTCCATAGCCACCATTGTGGCAGCCGTGCCCATGTTCTTCCTGGCTCCCTTCATGACCAAGCTGTCCATTAAAGTGGGGCGGAAGCGCCTGGGAATCATCGGCCTTTCCATCGGCACGTTCTTCTTCCTGCTGGCCTATTTCCTGAAGGTAACCAACGTATGGATCTTCGTTATCCTGTATGGTCTGGGTTACACCGGCGTCTTTGTTATCGGCCTGATCTGCTGGGCCATGATTACAGACGTTATTGATGACATGGAAGTGCAAACCGGAACCAGAGAAGACGGCAACGTATATTCCGTTTATTCCTTCTCCCGCAAAATGGGACAGGCCCTAGGCACCGGCCTTTGCGGCTGGACCCTGAGCGCCATTGGCTACACCCAGGCAACCCAGTTTGACGCAGATGTTACCCTTGGTATTTATAATGCCACCTGTCTGCTTCCGGCCATTGCCTTCGGCCTCAGCCTGATTTTCTTAATTTGGCTGTATCCGTTAAGCAGAGAAAAGGTAGAAGAAAATGCCCGCATCCTGGCCGAACGCCGTGAACAGACCTCCGAAGTAGAACCGGAAGAAACCAAAGGAGATAACGAATGAGAAACATACAACTTTTAAATGACGGCTGGTCTTTCTCCAAATCCAATCTTTTGGAGAACCCGCAGCCGGCAGATTTAGAAGCCGTTACCCTACCGCACACCTGGAACGCCGTGGACGGGCAGGACGGCGGAAATGACTACTACCGCGGCACCTGTTATTACAGAAAGGAAATGGCCCGCACGGACCTGCCGGAAGGCCAGAAGGTTTACCTAGAATTCCGCGGAACCAACTCCAGCGCCACCCTGTATGTTAATGGCAAAAAGGTGGCGGAGCATGATGGTGGCTATTCCACCTGGCGAGCCAATATCACCGATTTTCTGGAAGACCACAACGTATTTGTAGTGGCTGTGGACAATGCCCCGAATAACCGGGTATATCCGCAGACGGCAGACTTTACATTTTATGGTGGTATTTACCGGAATGTCTATGCCATCGGCGTGCACCATGCTCACTTTGATTTGGACTATTACGGTGCACCCGGAATCCAGGTTACACCGGTTATTCAGGGCGCCGATGCCGAAGTAGAACTGAAAGCCTATGTTACGGCACCCAAGGATGGCAGAAAAGTAGTATTTACGGTTTCTGATGCAGAAGGCAACCCCATTGCAACAGCGGAAACTACCACGGAAAACTACGTAGCTACCGCAAAAATCAGCATTCCACAGGTACATCTTTGGAATGGCCGTAAAGGCCCATACCTTTACACCACTTCTGCGGACTTAGTATGTACCACACACGGCGTAATTGACACGGTAAGCACCCGCTTTGGCTGCCGTACCTTTGAAATTACCAAGGATGACGGCTTTTATCTGAACGGACAACCGTATCCGTTGCACGGTGTGTCCCGGCACCAGGACCGCAAGGGCATTGGCAATGCTCTCCTGCCGGAACATCACCGGGAAGATATGGAGCTGATTAAGGAAGTCGGGGCCACTACCATTCGTCTGGCCCACTATCAGCACGACCAGTATTTTTATGATCTGTGCGATGAAAACGGTCTGGTCATCTGGGCGGAAATCCCCTACATTTCCAAGCACATGGATACCGGATATGACAACACCATCTCGCAGATGACAGAGCTGGTAGCCCAGAACTATAATCACCCAAGTATTGTTGTTTGGGGCTTATCTAATGAAATTACCATGGGTACGGCCTCCGACTTCCTGATTCAGAACCATAAGGACTTAAATGACCTGTGCCATAAAATGGACCCGACACGGAAAACCACTATGGCAGTTCTGACCATGACAGCCAAGGACCATCCGTTACTGAAAATTCCGGATGTTCTTTCCTGGAACCACTACTTTGGCTGGTACGGCGGCACTACAGACATGAACGGCCCCTTCTTTGATGAGTATCACAAACAATATCCGGACATTCCGGTTGGCATTTCCGAATATGGCTGTGAAGCCTTGAACTGGCACACCAGCAAGCCAACACAGGGAGATTACACGGAAGAGTATCAGGCATATTACCATGAAGAACTGATTAAGCAGTTGTTTACACGGAAGTACATCTGGGCGTCCCACGTTTGGAACATGTTTGACTTCGGCGCCGACGCACGGGCCGAGGGCGGCGAAAACGGTCAGAACCATAAGGGCTTGGTTACCTTTGACCGCACCTACAAGAAGGACTCCTTCTATGCCTATAAAGCCTGGCTGTCCGATGAACCGTTTGTCCACCTCTGTGGCAAACGCTACATTGATCGGACAGAAGCGGTTACAAAGGTAACGGTTTATTCCAACCAGCCGACCGTTGAGCTGTTTGCCAACGGCAAGAGCCTCGGCGCCAAGACGGAACCGCAACACTTCTTCTACTTTGAAGTGCCCAACGAAGGGGAGACCACGTTGAAGGCCGTTGCGGGTGACTGCGTGGACGAAAGCCACATCCGCAAAGTATCGGAACCAAACGAAAGCTACATTCTGCACGAGCAGGGCGCTGTTCTGAACTGGTTTGATATTACCGAAAAGGACGGCTACTACTCCTTGAACGATACCTTTGCGGATCTGTCCAAGAACCCCGCGGCCATGGCCCTGGTTTTCAACCTCTTTGCCAAAAAAGGCATTCACCTGGTCAAGGACAAGAAAGCTGCCGGCAAGAGCCCGTCTGCTACAGATGTGCCCAAAAATGCAGATACCTCCTCGCCCGCAGGTGCCGCACCCACATGTGCCCCTGCCTCAACAGGTAAAGCTCCAAAGGGCAATTCTCTTAAAAAGCTTTCCGGTATGAAAACCCTGGCCAAGGGCGCTTGGAGCATGATGGGTGGCTTTACCGTCATCCGCGCCACCCGCATGGCGGCCATGGCAGACATCAGCTTTACCAAGAAAGAGCTTCTGACCTTGAATAAGCGGCTGAATCGCCTGAAGAAGCGGAGCAAATAAAATCAAAAGTATAAAAAGACACAGCAAAAGGGCCCTGCCACATTGGCAGGGCCCCTCTTTTGCAACGGGAAAGGTAGGAGATATCGGGGAATGTCCGTTTTATAAAACGGTGACACAGCGCGGATGCTTCAGGCTATCCGTGGCGCGGTATACATCATAGTGGTCGGATTCCGAGAAAATGGAGGCAACCACAATCAGTGCGCCGGTGTCATACTTTTTCAGTTGGTATACATGATAATCCGTAGCGCCTTCGCAGTACCCGATGAGTTCCATCTTGGTATCCGCGGAAACGGTGCCGTAGGGTTCGTATGTAGTGTCATTCAGCACAATGGAGCTACCGTCCTTGGAACGGTCAAACACTAAGGACGGGCTAACCGATTCCCGGCTACAGCTGGCAAGGCAGGCAACAATAATCAGGAGGAACAGAAGCGCATAAACGGTGCTGAGGATGGCTTTTCGGGTCTGACTAGCGTTTTTCCAGGAGCTCCGGATGGCTTGGAAGCCTTTCTGAATCAGGAAAAGGGCAAAGGAGTCGGTGCGTTTGTTGGTCTTTTTTGTCTTCTTCTGCGATGCAGTTTTCGCACGCGGAGCAACTACTTTTTGTTGCACCGGAGGGACATATGCCGTAGGGTCAACGCGTGGCGTATACGTAATTGTTTTGATACGTGGCGCATATGCAGTACCGGCCATTTCCGTCATTCTGTGTGCCTCCTTTCCGGAAGAATCAAGATATAGTAGGTCCTTTTATCACTTCGGGGATTATATAGGCCACTTTTGAACAAGATGTGAACAAAGTTTGAACAACACAGGCAAGTAGCTTTAGACTATTTTCAGGAAGTGGAACAAGCCTTGCTACTGCGCCACTTTTCCGATAAAATAAAAAGGTATTATTTCGGACAAAAAATTAGAAAAAGGAGACTTTCTATTGGATCAATTAAGAACGTACACAAAAAAAGAGGCCAGAATGTATCTGGTCGGTATGACGGGACAGAACATGCTGTACAACGTGGTAAATACCGGGTTGTATTTCTATTTCCAGAACGTCATTTGTCTGCCGGCAGTAGCGCTGGGCTGGATTTTTGCACTGGCTCGGGTATGGGATGCCATCAATGACCCTATGATGGGCGTTATTGTAGACCATACGCACAGCAAGTACGGAAAGTGCAAACCTTATTTAATGTATGTGCCTCTGGCCATCATGATTATTACCAGTGCTGCCTTCCTAAATGGCAACTATGCTGAGCTGAAGATGGCAGGGGAAACCACAAAGTGCTTCTTTGTTGTGGCCTGGGCCGCAGTTTCTTACATCCTTTGGGGTATGACTTATACCGTTGGTGACATTCCATTGTGGGGCGTTATTGCCCGCATGTCCGAAGTGGAAGAAGACCGGGTTAAGCTGATCTCCTGGGCAAGAATTGCAGCAGCTATCGGCGGCGCGTTGTCTATTGTAACCATTGTTGCTATCTCGCAAGGGGTCAACGGGGCCATGGGCCTGCCTGACAACGCACAGAAGGGCTTCATTATTGTCGGCGTGGCATTTACCATTATCGGCTGCCTGCTCTTTGAATGTGCCGGCATTGGGGTTAAGGAGCATGTTCGCCTGGCCAATGGGGAAGAGTCCAAAGGCTTCCTGGATTCCATCAAAATTATGTGGTCCTGCAAACCGTTCCGCAGACTGATGATTTCCGGCGTGCTTCGTTCCCCGATTGCACTGTTCAACAACCTGATTATTACCCTGGCAACCTATTATTACTGTGACGGCAACCTCATGAACATCCTGCAGGGCGGCAAAGTCCTGGTAGTAGTTCTGCTGTTTGCTATCGGCTTCGGCCTGGGCATGTTCGGATCTACCTTAATTGTTCCGCTGCTTATGAAGAAGTGGGATGTTAAGAAGATTTACAACGCCACCGCATTCAGCGCCATCCCAATGGTTCTGATCTTTGTCTGCTACCTGGCCGTTCCGGACGGGGCATTCAAGGAAATCGGCTGGGGCGCTGTAGTTGGTCTGCTGATTCTCTTTGGCGGTGCCGGACAGGGTATTATTAATGTATGTCAGTCGGTTATGATTGCAGACTGCATTGACTACGAAGAGTTCCACACCAATTATCGCCCGGACGGCGTGTTCTTCTCCGGACAAAGCTTCATTACCAAGCTGTCCTCCGGCGTAGCTTCCCTGATTTCCGCTTACGTATTTGCGTATGTTGGTTACACGGATGTCAACATTGCCGAAATGAACGTGGCGTTGAATTCTGGCGCATCGTTTGCTTTGGATTATTCCTCTTACTCTTGGGCCATGTGGTTCCTGGTAACTGTTCCAGCCGCCATCGGTCTGGCAATTGCCATCATTCCTACGCTGAAGTATGAAATTACACCGGAATCCAGAAAAGAGATTACCGCTGCTTTAAAGATTAAGCATGACGCTGCGGAAGCTGCTTTCCTGGAACAGGAAGCTGCCGCAGAGGCTACTGCAGAGACTACTGCAGAGGCAGAAACTTCTGCAAAAGCAGAGACTACTTCCAGTGCGGAGTAAGTTGGAATAATAGCCGTGAAATAAGAACTTAAGAAAGAGGGCGCGTTGCAAAACGCGCCCTTTTTCCTTGGTAATTGCTTCTGTAATTGCAGAAAGGCTACATCGCCAAAAACGGCAGAAAATGGCAAAAGTGTCCTATTTTGGCCAAAAAACCTTGTGTCAAGTGCTCAACTTTACAAAACTTTCCGGTAGGGCTTTGGTAAAAGTTACAAAATGTAACCTTTTTGTAACTATTTGTAGGAATTCATGTTATAATGCATGACATGTGAATTTTTGCTATGCGTGAATTTATGAAATCTATGAATTGGAGATAGTTTATGACCTCAGTCAAAAAACACCAGCGTATGGGCGCTGTTCTCAGTGTCCTTATGGCAGTTGTTCTTCTCCTGGGAACGCTGGGCTACACCAGCACTGCATCGGCAGCCGGATCCTTTACTCCAAGAACAACGGCACCTACCAGATCGAATAAATATTACTACAGCTCTATGAACGCCTTTTATGCCTGCGGTTACGGCATGCCGAACTGCACCGCATATGCTTGGGGCCGCGCTTATGAAATCCTTGGTACCCGTCCAAAGCTCTGCACTTCCAGTGCACACAAATGGTGGGACTATAACAAGAACGGCGGCTATTACGAATACGGTTCTCAGCCAAAGCTGGGCGCCATTGCCTGTTGGACCCGCGGTGTCTCCGGCCACGTTGCCGTTGTAGAAGCCATTAACGGGAATCAGGTAACCATTTCGGAATCCCATCTGACCCATGGTAACTTTGATACCAAGACCTTAACCATCGGATCCGAATCCAGCTACGCTGGCCGGTTCCAGGGTTACATTTATATTTTAGGAGACATTACCCTTACGTTTGCAGACTACCTTGCAGAGCACGGCTACATTCCGGGCAACTACACGGTAGACACCGGCGGGTATGACCTGCGGGTTCGCCAGATTGCGGACAGCAACGGCGCCCAGCTGACCGTCATTCCGGATGCCGAAGAAGTTTACATTGAAGAAGTAAACGGCAACTGGGGTAAAGTAACCTATAAGGGCGTAACCGGTTGGGTACTCCTTCCGTACTGCGGCAACTTCCGTGGCTTGGTTAACGTAGATGACGTTTGGTATTACTTCAATAACGGACGGGTAGACACAGATACTACTTCCATTATTAAAAACGCCAACGGCTGGTTCTACGTAAACAACGGTAAGGTTGACTTTGATTACAACGGCTTTGCCGAAAATGAAAACGGTACTTACCTGATTACTGACGGTAAGGCAGAACTGGTAGACGAAGGCCTGTATGACGTTAACGGCGAACAATGCTATGTCAGCAAGGGTAAGGTACAGGATACCACCGGCCTGACCAAGATTGGCGAATTCTACTATTACCTGGAAAACGGTAAGCTGCAGGAAGCCTTCAGCGGCCTTGCCACCAATGATCTTGGCACCTGGGTTGTAGAAAACGGTAAAGTAAACTTCAACTATACCGGCCTCTTCACCTCCGGCAACAAGAACTACAACGTAGTAGCTTCCAAAGTCATTTCTGAAGCAGAATAATTTGCAGAGGCCCAGGTTTCAGACACTATGTCCTGAAACCTGGGTCTTTATTTGCTTACCTTGTAGTTGCTTTTTCATGCGCAGCATGGATACCTCTAAATTGCGCCGTGTGGCTCTTGTGGCAAATTCGGTGGCCATACTTCGTTTGCCACACGAAAATGGAATCCTTGTGGCAAACTAGCAAGCCACTGCCGATTTGCCACAAGATTAAGGCTGGCTTAGTCAGCGCCTGGCCAATGGCTGCTATATTGTGTGGCAAATTCGGTGGCCATGCTTCGTTTGCCACACGAAAATGGATTCCTTGTGGCAAACTGACCAGCCACTGCCGATTTGCCACAAGATGAAGGCTGGCTTAATCAGCGCCTGGCCAATGGCCGCTATATTGTGTGGCAAATTCGGCGGTTATACTTCGTTTGCCACACGAAAAGGGAATCTTTGTGGCAAACTATCAAGTCACTGCCGATTTGCCACAAGATGAAGGCTGGCTTAATCAGCGCTTGGCCAATGGTTGCTATATTGTGTGGCAAATTCGGTGGCCATACTTCGTTTGCCACACGAAAATGGAATCCTTGTGGCAAACTAGCAAGCCACTGCCGATTTGCCACAAGATTAAGGCTGGCTTAGTCAGCGCCTGGCCAATGGCTGCTATATTGTGTGGCAAATTCGGTGGCCATGCTTCGTTTGCCACACGAAAATGGAATCTTTGTGGCAAACTATCAAGTCACTGCCGATTTGCCACAAGATTAAGGCTGGCTTAGTCAGCGCCTGGCCAATGGTTGCTATATGGGATGGCAAACGTCATAAGGAACACATTTAAAAGGGCAGATACTAAAAGAAAGGGGACCCTTAAGAAGGAACGTAAACGGTAGTGGCTATACCCGTAAAAGTATCTGGAAGTCAAAACATTTGCGGTTATATCCGCAAATGTGGCAGAATTTTGAAAGTTTTGCGGTTATAAACCGCAAAACTTGAGGCAGCCTATGGTTGGAAGACCCCCGCGGTACACCGCGAGGGTCCTTTACTTGTACTTGGTTTGGACTGCTTGGCCAGAATTCTTGGCATGGGGCAGATCGCTAGGATTTTTGGCTTGGACTGTTTGGCCAGAATTCTTGGAATGGGGCAGTCGACCAAGATTTTTGGTTTGGATTGCTTAGCCAGGCCCCTGGCCTAGACCGTTTGAACAGGAACCTTTGCTTGAGACAGTTGACCAGAATTTTTGGCTTTGGCTGTTCGATCAGAGTACTTGTTTTGGAGCACTTGGCCTGAGCCCTTGGCTGCCTGGCTTGGGGATTAAATGCCATGCTTCTGGAAGAAGGCCAGGGTGTTGGCGCTGACTTCGTCGGCGCGGTCCTGGATAACGCAGTGGCCGGCACCTTTGATGGTGACAACTTCCGGGTTCTTCAAGGATTCCTGGAAGCGGCGTACTGTGCTTGGCATATTGAACAGGTCAATGCTGGCCCAGGTCAGCTGGATAGGAAGATTAACTTTACCGTTGTTCGTCCAATCCGTTGGTCTTGCGTCCGCGGTCATGTAACAGAGACCTGTGCCCGTGTCCGGAACCGTAAGGCTGTCTCCGAACTTCCGTGGGTCATAATGGGAAACATACTCCGGATTAATGGTCATTAAAAGCATAACCACTTTTACAATAGCGTCGGAAGACATGCATACCTTAAAGACGGTGTTGATGATATTAGCCAAAGGCTTTGCAACAATTAAGTTCTTCAAAGGTGCCGGCATGCAGACCGCGCCCATCGGCGTATACAGTACAACACATTTGAAGACATCCGGGTTTTCATAAGCCATATTCATGGAAATACCGCCGCCCATGGAATGCCCCATCAGGATCCACTTCCCGGGAATGGTACGGCCACTGGCGTCAAACATGGAAAGCAACTGGAAGAACAGGTCTTCCCGGTCTACGGCGCCGTCAAACGACGTTTCCCGGGTGGAGTAACCAAAGTTGGGGGAATCTACACGAAGGCAGTCAAAGCCCTGCTTCGTGTAGATTTCCACCAATTCATCGTAAAAGGTGGTGTTGCAGGCAAAGCCGTGCAACATGAGTATTTTGCCGCGGGCTTCATACCCCTTGGACGGGTCAAAGCGGTAATGCAGCGTGTATTTTCCTGACGTAAAATACTGGCTGTTGGAATACGGTTGCCCGTCCACACCCGGAATCGGCGTTTCTTTGGCGCCGTCCATTAATTTTTGTACGCCTTTCCAAGCGGCACACCCCAAAGCCGCCGTGGTAACTGCGGACCGCAATTTTTTTATTTTCATAGGTCTCCTCCTAATCCAAAATAACTCCAAGAAAAAAGGATTTTAACTCGCCCGGAGAGAGGTGGGTTAAAAATGGGCAAAAAGTGGGCTAAAAGTGCCTGCAACAGAAGCAAGAATTTACTTCTTTTTCTTTTCTTCGTTGCGCTTGTCGTTGATGATTTTGACGTGCTCCGGCGTAATCAGGGTTACGTTGTTTTCCTTAGCCCAGTCTACACAGCCCATCAGGACGGTCTTCAGGAACGGTCTTGGTACTTTGACAAAGGCCTGCAGGGCTTCGTCCGTGAACTTAACGGTGTCATCTACGCGGTTGGCAGCGTATTTTACGGAAGAAATATCCATTTCCTTGCCGCTGGCAATGGGCTCTGCGTGCGGCTTCTTCAGGCGCGGGAAGGAGGTGTACCAGAAATTGGTGGAGTCACGGTAACCGTAGTCTACCGGAACCGGCGGGAAGTCATTCTTGGTAACGCCGTTGACAATGGCGTTGTAGTATTTTTCCTTCATCAGGATGTTGTCAATCTTCAGGATGAAGTGGGCGCCGAACTTGCTGGTAATGCCGTTGAAGTCATTGTAAGGCTCCGGGTATCCGTCCATTTCACCGGGCTTGAATTTGCCGCCGTCTTCCAGCGTGCTGTCCCAGGTGCATTCCATAACCTGGAATGCAGAGGAAATAATCTGCGGGCGATTCGGATCTTTTGGATCTGCCTGGCCATCCTCCATTTGGAACTTTAAATCCGGCATCTTTTCTTCAGAGGGCCCCGGGAAGCCTAACCGTACTGCTTCCTTAAAGGATTCCTTGTCATCCGGAATGAAGTTTAATGCGCATTTTCCGGTGCGGAGCAGGTTCTGGCAGGTGTTGGAGTTGTTGCGGCATTCCAACAGCATGGCATAACGCTCTTTTCCGGCAATATAGTACGGAAAGCAGAGGGAATAGGAACCAATGTTCAGGCTGCCATCCGGGTTAACCGTGCTAATGCAGATGGTTGGCATTGGGAAGAATGCCGAGGTTTGATAAAAGTTGTCTACAATACGAAGGTTTTGAAAAGAACTCATAATGAAGTCTCCTTTGCATAAAATGCCATAATTTTAACAATTTAACTATAACAGCATCTGTTTTGGAATTGCAAGAGACCGACAAAAAGTTGCATTTTTGTTTTGGAAAAATAGTAAAAATCACGACCGTTTGTGCTGTAAGGCAAAAGTACTTTACACTCCGTTTCTGAAATTTCTAACCTGGTCCGCAAGGAGTCCTGTGTAGGAATGACTAACAAGACCGGGAAACGCAAGTAGAAAAATCCGCAGAAAAAATTCCACTTTTTGGTGAATACGGAAACGGATTTTCGGAGTCTGAAAGTAGCCTTAAAAAGCAAACAGGGAAAGGTCACAAAACTGTGAATTCTTTCTGAACACTTTGTCAAAATACTGCGGTTTTACTGGTTTTTACCGGCCTATATGGTAAAATGTTATGCGAATATCTTTGCCCTTTACGGGCAGAACGAAAAGGAGAACCGATGTGGAGAAGAACAGTAACAAAGGAAAGGGAAAACCGGACCTGAGCAAACTGCTTGGCGTGCCGCACTGGAAACTGATCCGCGCCTACTTAATTGCTTATGACCTGGTTGCCATTTGCCTTTCTTATTTTCTGGCCTTGCTGGTTCGCTTTGATTTCCGGGTATCCTCTATCCCGGCAGATTACCTGCAACCGTATTTAAAACTGATTCCTTATTACGCAGTTTTCTGCGTTGTTGTATTTTCCCTTTGCCGCTTATACAAAAGCGTCTGGAAATTTGCCAGCGGTCACGAACTGCTGATGGCCACCGTGGCCTCCGTTATTACCTGGGTTGTGCATATTATTGGAATGCATGTTCTGTTCCTGGATCATGAACAGTTTCAGCGGATGCCAATTACCTATTACGTACTTGGCTTCTTCTTCCAGTTTATTCTGACCCTGTTGCCGCGGTTTTCTTGCCGCTTGGTTAATCTGCTGCGGCGGAAGCGGACAGAAAACACACAGACCAAACGGGTTATGCTGATTGGTGCCGGCGCAGCAGGACAGATGCTGCTGCGGAACATTAACCAGGAAAAAGAAACCAACGAACGGGTGGTCTGCGTTATTGATGACAGCCCCAACGCTTGGGGACGGTACCTGTTTGGAGTACAGGTTGTCGGCAGCAGAAGCACCATTTTTGAAAATGTAAATAAATATGACATAGATAAAATCTACATTGCAATTCCCAGCGCGTCCAAAGAAAACATCCGGGACATCCTTGCCATCTGTAAAGAAACCGGCTGTGAAATTAAACGGCTGCCCAGTATGTACAAGGTGTACAACGGGGAAATTAACGCCAGTGCGTTAAAAGAAGTGTCCGTTGAAGACCTTCTTGGGCGAGCTACCATCCAGGTAGATTTGGAAGAAATTTACCAAAACCTGCAGCACAAAACCATTCTGGTTACGGGTGGTGGCGGATCCATTGGTTCCGAGCTTTGCCGACAGGTAGCGGCCCACAATGTAGGGCGCCTGATTATCTTTGACGTATATGAGAACAACGCGTATGATATTCAGCTGGAACTGAAAAAAAAGTATCCGAACTTGCAATTGGAAACTATTATTGGTTCTGTTCGGGACTCGGAGCGGGTTTACAGTGTCTTTGAAAAGTATCATCCGGACATTGTTTTCCATGCGGCGGCGCATAAGCACGTGCCGTTAATGGAAGGAAGCCCCTGCGAAGCCATTAAGAACAACGCCATCGGCACGTACAAAACCGCTTATGCCGCCGCCGCGTACGGATGCAAACGCTTTGTTTTAATCAGTACGGATAAGGCTGTTAACCCGACGAATATTATGGGAGCATCCAAGCGGCTGTGTGAAATGATCATCCAAACCTTTAACCAGATGATTGTAGACGGGACGCCGGAAAAGCTGCCACTGCTGTATACGCATGCCAACTTTGGCGGGACGGTAACGGCGCATCCGTTACCGGAACACGTGGAAACCGAATTTGTTGCCGTACGGTTCGGCAACGTCCTGGGTTCCAACGGGTCCGTTATTCCGCTGTTTAAAAGACAGATTGCCGAAGGCGGCCCGGTTACCGTTACGCATCCGGACATTATCCGTTACTTTATGACTATTCCGGAAGCGGTCAGCCTGGTTTTGCAGGCCGGTGTGTATGCCAAGGGCGGAGAAATTTTTGTGTTAGATATGGGCAGCCCGGTTAAAATTGATGACCTGGCCCGCAACTTAATTAAACTGTCCGGGCACCAGCCGGATGTAGATATTAAAATTGAGTACACCGGTCTCCGGCCGGGGGAAAAGCTGTATGAAGAAAAGCTGATGGCAGAAGAGGGTATGCGGACTACACCGAACCACTTAATCCACATTGGCACGCCCATTGAAATGGACCACGAAGCCTTCTTACAGCAGTTAAAGGAACTGATGACCATCAGTTACCAGAATGATGAAAAAGCGGTTGTTGAAAAGGTGAAGGACATGGTTCCGACTTATCATCCGCAGGAAACATAAAGAGGTTTTATTTTGGAAAAAAGAGTTATTCCGTTTAGCCCGCCTGACATTTCCGAACTGGAAATTCAGGAAGTCTGCCAAGCGCTTCGCTCCGGTTGGATTACCACCGGACCAAGAACCAAGCAACTGGAAAAGGATCTGGCAGAGTTCTGCCATGTCAACCGCCTGGTTTGCTTAAGCTCCGCCACCGCGGCAGAAGAATTGAATTTACGTGTCCTTGGTATTGGGGAAGGGGACGAAGTACTGGTTCCCGCTTACACCTATACTTCCAGCGCTTCCGCAGTTATTCATACCGGCGCCACGGTCCGCTTTGTGGACAGTCAGCCCGGTAGCTGCCAAATGGATTATGACGCCATGGAAGCCGCCATTACCGAAAAGACCAAGGCCATTGTAGCCGTGGATCTGGGTGGCATTCCCTGTGACTATGACCGCATTTATGAAGCGGTAGAGCGGAAGAAAGCCCTGTTCCATCCAGCTAATGCCGTCCAGGAAGCTATCGGCCACGTGGCCGTCCTGGCGGACAGCGCGCATGCGCTGGGCGCCAGCCGGCAGGGAAAGATGGCCGGACAGCTTGCAGACTTTACGTCCTTTTCTTTCCATGCCGTCAAGAATTTCACCACTGCGGAGGGTGGCGCCGCCACGTGGCGTTCTATCCCCGGTATCAATGATGAAGATTTATACCACCAATACCAGCTCCTTAGCTTACACGGGCAGTCTAAGGATGCCCTTTCCAAAACCCAGCTTGGCGCTTGGGAATATGATATTGTCGGCCCGTGGTACAAATGCAATATGACGGACATCATGGCCGCTATTGGATTAAAACAGCTGGAACGGTATCCGGGATTACTGCATCGCAGAAAAGAAATCATATCCCGTTATGATGCCATGTGTAATGAATTGGGCGTTCAGCACCTGGAACATTACACAGACGACGTTACCAGCTCCGGACACCTTTACCTGACCAGAATTCCGGGCATTACGCCGGAGCAGCGCAATGAAATTATCCGGAAGCTGGCAGAACGCGGCATTGCCACTAACGTTCACTATAAGCCGCTTCCCATGATGACGGCTTATAAAGCCTTAGGCTGGGACATCAAGGATTTCCCCAACGCCTATGCATATTATCAGAATTTAATTACTCTTCCACTGCATACCAAACTGTCGGATGAAGACGTGGATTACGTCATTGCCGGTTTCCGGGATGTAGTAAAAGATTATATAAGAGGTTAACTATGAGTACTTCTAAAGCCGCAACCATTACCCGTCGGGTTATTGCCATTATTCTGATTATTGCCGCCATTCTGACGCTTCCGGCTTCCTTTTATTTGGACAAGCTGAATCTGCTGGACCGTAACGGCGGAGGCGGCATTGGCAGCCTGATTGGTGGCGCTGATGAAATTGACATGTCAGAGTTTTCCAACCTGACCTATGTGGAAGGCGGATACGGCCTTCCGTCCGGCAAGGTTTACTCGGACAAAAATGTAGTTAATATTCTGCTGCTTGGCACAGATGAACATACCAATCATTACAATGAAAACGCTCGCTCGGACTCTATGATTGTAGCGTCTGTGGATACCAAGAAAAACACCATTAAGCTGGTCAGCTTTGAACGCGCCACCGGTGTTCCCATTCTGGCCGGTGAATACAAGGGCCAATGGGACTGGCTGACCCACGCCTTCCGTTACGGCGGAGCAGAGCTGGTACTTAAGGAAATCCAAACGGCTTATTTGCTGGACGTACAGTATTATGTACGCGTTAACATTGCCATGCTGGTTAAGCTGATTGATGCCGTTGGTGGTGTAGATATTACCATTACCCAGGCAGAAGCAGACTACATTAACAGCGCAAAGGGCTTATCTACTGCCAATGACGTTGGCCGCGGAAGCGAACTGCAATCCGTCAGCGCCGGCACCGTTCACATGAACGGCGTTACGGCCATGGTTTATGCTCGCTGCCGGGACATTGACTCTGACTGGGGCCGCATGGGCCGCCAGCGGACCGTTATTCAGGCTGCCGTCAGCAAGATGACCACCCTTAACACCAAGCAGCTGAATAAGATGCTGAATACCATTCTTCCAATGGTGGAAACTAATTTGTCTACAAAGACCATTACCTCGCTTATGTTACAGGCTCCCGGTGTGTTGTCCGCCGGTAATGAAATAGAAACTATGACCATGCCACAGGATGGCACGTACGGTACCATGAAGGGCATGGAGGGCAGAAGTCTGTTTGCCGTAGACTTTACCCGCAATTCCAAGGACCTGAAAAAATTCCTCTACGGAGTAGAATAACAAACGGAGAACGCCCATGATTTTGAAAAACTGGGAAGACCTTCCCGCAGAACTACAGGTTCCGGAGGTCAAACCCTACTATGATGTGCTTGCCAAACGGAAACTCAGCTTAGTGTTAAAACGGCTGTTTGATCTCCTGGCAGCTTCCATTTTATTAATCCTTCTGGCAATTCCCATGCTGGTTATTGCCATCAAAATTAAAAAGGATTCGGATGGCCCCATCTTTTACCGGCAGGAGCGGGTTACCACCTACGGAAAAACCTTCCGCATTCATAAGTTCCGCACCATGGTAGACGGCGCTGACAAAATTGGCACCGCCGTAACAGCAGAAGCCGATCCACGCATTACGGAAATTGGAGCCAAGCTCCGGGACTATCGCCTGGACGAACTTCCCCAATTGTTTGACGTCCTTTCCGGCAACATGAGCTTTGTCGGCACACGCCCGGAAGTGCCTAAATACGTAAACGCCTACACAAACGAAATGAAGGCCACCCTGTTGCTGCCGGCCGGCATTACCAGCGAAGCCAGCATCCACTTCAAGGATGAAGCCGAAGCCCTAACTGACCCGGCCGATGCCGACCGCGTTTACGTGGAAGAAATCCTTCCACAGAAGATGCAATACAACCTTGCAAGCATAAAGAAGTTTAATGTTGTCCATGAGCTGTGGACAATGGTGAGGACCGTGTTGGCGGTAGTGTAACTGTAGGAGATAACGAATGGTCGATGGATTAGTTTCTGTAATTATGCCCTCCTGGAATACGGCAGAATATATTGGAGATTCTATACAATCTGTTTTGAACCAAACCTATTCCAATTGGGAATTGCTGATTGTGGATGACTGCTCTTCGGACAATACGGATGAAGTGATAAAGTCGTTTCAGGATGAACGGATTATTTATTTAAAAAATGAAAAGAATTCCGGCGCAGCACTTACCAGAAACCGTGCTCTTCGGGAAGCCAAAGGAGAATGGATTGCTTTTCTGGATTCAGATGACCTTTGGAACCCACAAAAGCTAGAACATCAAATTTCTTTTATGAAGGAAAATGGCTATGTCTTTTCCTATCATGAATATGAAAAAATTGATGAGCAGTCCAATCCGTTACAGATTTATGTGTCCGGGCCAGATTGTGTAACCAAACGGAAAATGTATCACTATGGATACCCGGGTTGCCTGACCTTCATGTACAGTGCAAAAGAACTGGGATTAATCCAAATTAAAGACATCAAAAAAAATAATGATTACGCCATTTTGTTAAAACTTTGCAAGAAGGCAGATTGTTATCTTTTGAAAGAAAACTTAGCGCAATACCGAATCCGAAAAAAATCTATCTCGCATGATGTGCTGTGGAAAAAATTAAAGAGTCATTATGACCTTTTTCATTTCTGTGATGAACAGCCTGCTTTGCTGGCTTTTTGGTTTGCTGGGTGGAATATGTTTTATGGGATTTTGAAAAAAAAGAGATATGAAAAGGCTCATTGACAGTTAATGGATTGTAATTTCTTTTTACGAAAAATACAAATGAGAGGGGAACAGAACGAAATATGGCAGTACAAACTGGATCTATATTGCTCTACATAGCATTGTTGTTACTGTGCGTAGGAAGTGCATATTATGCAGACAAAAAAGATAATCTTCAAGTAGTTTTGCTTTCGGTATTGATTATATCCTTTATAGCGGGGCTACGTGGGAAAGGAGTTGGGTTAGATACTCCCACGTATAACCTTATTTTTGAACTTCTAATGCAGGGAAAAATCAATGAAATATATGGCGCAGAAATTACTTTTAGATATATAACAAGAGTTCTTTTAATGATTTTTCAATCTATCCCTGCCGTTTTTTGCGTGTATGCACTTGTTACAAATGGTTTAATGATATTACGTATATGGGATTTTCGTAAAAGAATAAGTTTCCCAGTAGCAGTGGCATGCTATTATGCCTCTTTTTATTTTTTTACACTAAATATAATGCGCCAATGTGTAGCGATAGCAATTGTTTTTTGGGCAACGCGATACCTTGAAAAAAACAAAATATTCTTATTCCTTGTCGGGGTATTAGTTGCGTCCTTGTTTCATCAATCAGCACTACTTGGCGTTCTCTATTTACTTATTTGTTATAAGGGATGGAGAAATCTTGCCGTGAGGTTAAATTTTTGCAAAAGAAAGCAAATAATACTATATGCGATTGCTCTTCTTGCCGTCGTTTCCGTGCTCATATGGAAGGCTTCCAAATACATTCATTATTTTCTTGAAGTGTCCCCACATATTGGTTTGCTACTTCCAACAAAGATAGTGGCTGTCTTGCTATGGGCAACTTTGACAGGACGCGGTAGGAAAAAAAATACGGACGCTTTTTTGTGTCAAGATATAGTAAAATGCTATCTTTTGGGGTTGTTCCTTTCTTTAGCAGGATATTTCTATCCTTTTATGGATCGCATGGGGTTGTATTTTACCGTATGTGAAAGTATTTTCTTGGGCTATGTTTATAAGGAATATGATGCGAAAGTAATTAGAACAATAGTTGTCCTATGGATTGTAGTGCCATTTGCGATTGACGTATGTAGTGGTGGACAAGGGCAATTACCATATTACTTTTTCTGGAATTCATAAAACGATGAGCTTTTGCGGAGAATGATATTTGATGAGCAAATGTTGTTTTTTGCAAATTACAGTATTTTTTTGTTCCGCTCATTCTATCTAGAAAAAAGGAGATCTGAATATGTGTAATGCTTTTGTTTCTGTAATCATTCCTGTGTATAAAGTAGAACAGTATTTGGAAAATTGCGTGGACTCAGTAAGACAACAAACTTATACGAATCTGGAAATTATACTGGTGGATGATGGTTCTCCGGATAGGTGCCCAGAGATTTGTGATGAGTGTGCTAAGAAAGATAAGAGAATTAAAGTCATTCACAAAGAAAACGGTGGCTTGTCTGACGCACGAAATGTTGGTCTTGATAATGCCAAGGGTGACTATGTCACTTTTGTAGACAGTGATGATTTGATTTTGCCTAACATGATTGAAACCTTGCTTTCTTTATGTGAAGAAAATGGGGCAGAAATTTCTATGTGTCAGTTAATGACGTGTGGTGAAGCGGACACACTGGATACACTTGCAATCCAAACGAAATCTACAGAAATACGGAGCTACACAGGCTCTGAAAAAATGAAAGCCTATTTGGTTGATGAGATAATTGAACCAACTACTTGGAAAAAATTGTATTTAAAAGATCTTTTTTTTCACATTCGTTTTCCTAAAGGGAAAATTCATGAAGACACTTTTACCACGTATTTGTTGGTGGACAGGGCTAATAAAGTCGTGGTTACAAGTGATATTGGTTATGTCTATCGCCAAAATTCGCAAGGCATTATGAACAGTGGCTTTTCTCCCAAACGCTTTCATGCGGTAGAAGCAAAATTACAGCAATTAGGTTTTATAGAAGAAAACTATCCGCAACTTCGTAAATACGCCAGAGCAGAAGTTGTTTATTCTTGTAACTTTTGCTTGAAAGAGATGGCACAGGCAGGTTGTTACCATTCTGACTATGACGAAGAATTACAACGTCTGTACAGAAAATATCTTTTTTCCTATCTGTTTACAACAAAGATAAGTCTGGGTGGAAAAGCCGTTGCCGTTTTAGCTTTTTTCAATATTAGGTTTGCAAGAAGAACACTTTCTATTTTTCTTTCCAAAGGAGAAACGGTATGATTCCTAAAAAGATACATTATTGCTGGTTTGGTGGGAATCCTTTGCCAGAATCGGTAAAGCAGTATATAGCATCATGGGAAAAATATTGTCCAGATTACGAAATTGTAGAGTGGAACGAACGCAATTTTAATGTAGAGTGCAATGCTTATGTAAAAGAAGCATATCAGGCAAAAAAATGGGCTTTTGTAAGTGATGTTGCCAGATTATATGCACTGACCAATTACGGCGGGATCTACATGGATACAGATGTAGAAATTATAAGGTCCCTGGATTCCTTATTACAGTATCCAGCTGTGGTCGGCTTTGAAACGAAAGAGCGTCTTTCAACTGCCTTTATGGCTTGTGAAGCGGGAAATCCACTTTTCTTGGAATTTCAGAAACAATATGATGACCAACATTTTCTGAGAACAGATGGAAGTTACAATTTAACAACCAATGTGACAAGATTAACAGATCTTTGTACAACATATGGCTTAAAGAAAGACGGCATGCAGCAATTGTTGAATGACGTGGTTGTTTTTCCTTGTGACTATTTTTCTCCTAAGGATATGGAGACAAAAGAACTTCATCAAACGGAAAATACCTATGCTATCCATTTCTTTGATGGATCTTGGCGTAGTCAGGAAGATTTATATATAGAAAAAATTGGAAAAAAATGGAAACGGATTCCGTTGGGAAGCTTTATTGCAAAGTTTATAGGAATTGTTAAATTTCGGGGGCTCTTTGCAGCAACACGGGAAACGTTTGGATGGATAGCCAGAAGGAAATAAGAAGGTGGTGGTTAAGGAGATGTTGAAGCAATTTCTTAAAGCGGGTCTGATAAAGGTTGCTAAAAGGATCCCATATCAATCAAAAATGAGCTTGTCTGACGCCAGAGAAATTCTTCAGAATTGGTCTCCGCTACCACATGGAACCTGTTATACCAGCAATCAACTTGCTTTGGCCTATGACCTGCAAATTATTGTTCCGGCATATAATGTTGAGCATTATATAGAGGATTGTGTGTTTTCTGTGTGCCAGCAAAATACGCAGTATCAAGTCCTTTTGACAGTAATTGATGACGGCTCTACAGATGGAACACTAGCGTGTTTGCATAAGCTGCAAGAGCAACAAAAAACGACTAAAAATATCACATTGGAAGTCCTTACTCAAAAAAATAGCGGAGCTTCTAGCGCCAGAAATGCTGGCTTAAAAGAAATGAAAGGAACTTATCTTGCTTTTTTGGATGCAGATGATGTCCTTCCAGAAAATGCAATAGAGTATATGCTGACAGAGGCGCATAGAACAGACGCTGATATTTTGCAAGGAAGCTGGTATTCTTTCTCCGACAAAAAAAGTCGGAAAGATTGCATCTCTGAAGATCTTTCCGGGTACCCGTGGGGTAAGTTATATAAAGATACTGTTTTGAAGAACTTTTGCTTCCCAATAGGGTATTGGTTTGAAGACACTCCAATTTCTTATATCTTAGCAGCTCTTCCATTTACGCATGTTACTATATCGGAAGTCATATATGGATATAGACAAAATGAAGAAGGACTAACGGCGAAAGCAACCAAAGGAAAAAAGCCAGTGGATAGTTATTGGATTACAGAAACTTGCTTGAAAGAATTTCCTCTGTTCGGAGTATCGTATGATCAACGTGCGTATCAATATCTTTTGCAACAGAGTGTCATGACTGCCCGAAGAATTCGAAAGCAACCGCGGCAAATCCGGGAGGCCGTTTTTGTACTGACAAGAGGCCTAATGCAACAGTATTTTAATGAATACCGCACTGAGGATAGTCGTTTAGCAGAGCTGGAAAGTGCTTTAAAAAATAATGAATTTGTAAAGTTTGAATGGCTGGTAAAGGACTTTTGAGTTTGGGAATGGGTGCTATGGTAGTTTCAATTATTATTCCTGTTTATAACGGGGAAGCTGTGATAGAACAGTGCATGCAATCTTGGGCAAAACAAAGCCTAAAAAGTTTTGAATTGATTTTTGTTGACGATGGATCTGATGACAATACAGAATCTATTTTGAAGTCATATCAAAGTCTTTATTCCCAAAAAGAGTTTTCTATAGAAATCATACCCGGCGGGCATGGGGGCGTCTCAAATGCCAGAAATCTTGGCTTAGAGAAGGCCAAAGGCAATATTATTGGATTTTGCGATGTAGATGATGTCGTTTCTTCACAGATGCTGGAATATGTTTGTAAGGCGTTTGAAGAAACGGAAGCAGATTTGATTTGTACTTATAAAAAAGACTTAAAAAAATCGGCAGTGGATAACTACTTAAAATGCGACTTACAATATCAGGGCCATTTGTGTAGGTCTAAAGCGCAATTTAAATGGGAACTCCTTTTTGATCCGAATGTGTTTGGCTCGGTCTGGAATAAATATATAAAAAGAGAGCTGCTAATAGAACATAGGTTTAATAAAGCACTTTCTATGTGTGAAGATACACATTTTATGTATACGCTAGTAAATCAGAATTTTGATATAAAGATATTTGAAATATCGGTTCCGCTTTACGGATACGTACAAAGTGAAGACAGCGTAACAGGAAATCGGAAAAATTTATTTGATGAGCAGGGAAATATTAAATATTGTAATGCTTTTTTTGAATTGCTGGAGGAAATTGATGGTAGCTCAAAAGAGCAACGCTGGATTAAGGCTAAAATTTTTGATATTGTGTCATCTGTATGCGTCAATCATGAATATACAACAGAAGAACATTTGCAGAAATTATATTTGCTTGGAAAAAAGTTGCAGATAGATTACCTTCTCTGCAATGGGTATTCGTTAAAACACCGGATAAAAAGACTGGGATTATTTTGGTTGCTAAAGAAAAAACAGCATTAGGAGAAGTATGAAGAAGAAATCATTAACAGTAAATGCTTTGTTAAATGGGATAAAGACAATTATGTCCATTGTCTTTCCTTTAATATCATTTCCCTATGTTTCCAGAATTTTGCAAGTTGATAACATTGGGAAGTACAACTTTGCAGCATCTGTTATTAGTTATTTCCTTATGATAGCGGCACTGGGTATTTCTACTTATAGTGTTCGAGAAGGGGCAAAATATGTTGATGACAAAGAAAAATTGTCTGAATTTGCCTCCGAAATTTTTACAATCAATGTACTTTCTACGCTAGTTGCCTATGTGCTTCTGGTTGTTTGCGTATTCCTAGTTCCAAAATTTCAGGAATATCGTGCTTTAATTTATCTTCTTAGTATTCAAATTGCTTTGGTTACCATTGGTGTAGAATGGTTGTATCAAATTTATGAGAATTACACCTATATAACCATAAGAAGCATAGTGGTCCAGGCTGCTTCACTGATTTTAATGTTCGTTTTAATACGGACAGAAGAAGATGTTTATAATTACGCCGTAGTAACGGTGCTGGCGGCAGCAGGGTCCAATATTTTCAACTGGTTCCATATGCGTAAGATGTGCAAAGTTCATTTGACAAAGCACATCAAGTTAAAAGAACATATGAAGCCAATTATGATTATATTCGGAACAGAAATTGCCAAAACAGTATATGTGTCGTCTGATACCACAATTCTTGGCTTTTTGGCAACCGATTATAATGTTGGTTTATATTCGGTTTCTACCAAAATTTACACTATTATAAAAAGTTTACTGGCCTCTATCCTGATTGTATCTATTCCGCGTTTGTCTGGATATTTGGGAAATCAAAAGTATGAGGATTATCATAAAACGTTAAATGATATAGCAAATGCATTGCTTATGGTATCTGTCCCCGCAATGGTAGGCCTGATTTGTATCAGTGACTATGTGGTTGAATTGATTTCCGGTGCAAATTACCTTGCTGCAACGAACTCGCTTCGGATTTTAAGCGTTGCATTACTGGTTAGTGTTTTTGGCTGGCTGTTTAATTCCTGTGTCTTGATTCCATATAAAAAAGAAAATAAAGTGCTGATCACGATGATTGTCAGTGCATTACTTAACATCATCCTGAACTTAATACTAATACCAAGGTGGAAGCAGGATGCGGCAGCGTTTACTACGCTACTGGCGGAAGCAACTGCGCTGGTGATGTGCGCATATTATGCAAAAGATCTGGTAAAAATAAAGCTGAATCACCGGAATCTTCTTTCTACCATACTTGGTTCTCTTTTAATTGTTGGTATTTGTATGGTAATGCGCTTGTTTGATTTGAATGTGATTGTTAATACGGTCCTTACTATTTCTTTGTCGGCTGTTATATATGGACTGGTTTTAGTTGCTTTTAAAAATCCGATGTTGAAGTATGTAAAGGAGTTACTGATGAAAAGACATAGCCCGGAATCAACAGAAGAGAAATAGGTGGTGTGCACTTTGAGTAAAGTACAGGTTTTGGTTGCTGCTGTAAATCAAGATTGTTTTTCTTTGCTAGAAAAAATGAATATAAAATCAGATACAATCATTGGTAATCAATGCAATGAGAATAGGATTGAAAATTTTGTATATCATGGACATGAAATTAAAGCGTATTCTTTTGCAGAAAAAGGGGTCGGCCTGAATAGAAATAATACATTGATGCGGGCTTCCGGAGACATCTGCTTATTTGCAGATGATGACATGCGTTACGTAGACAATTATGTGCAGATTGTAGAAGAGGCATTTGAAAGAAATCCAGATGCGGACGTTATTGCTTTCAATTTAATAGAAAAGGATCCTACCAGATATATTATAAAAAGTCAGGAACGAATTGGATATTTAAACTATCTTCGGTATGGAACTGCACGAATTGCCGTTAAAACAAAACGAATTAAGGAAGAGGGAATTTTCTTTAATTTATGTTTTGGTGGTGGAACAGAGCATTGTCACGGAGAAGACAATTTATTCTTAACCGAATGCCTGAAAAAAGGTCTGAAAATGTATGCGGTTCCAGAGTATATTGCAGAGCTTACAGAAGAACGAGAGTCCACATGGAATGTCGGATATAACGATAAATACTTCAAGGATCAGGGCTCTTTGTATTATGCTATTTCAAAAAAAGTATGGAAACTTTTATGCTTTCAAGATGCGTTGAGACACAGGAAACAATATGGGATGTCTTTTATAAAGGCATATAAGAAAATGACAGATATTGGAGTAAAGGAAACTGACGGAAGGGACAAGAAAAAGTGATTTTTGGGGCTATTTTGGCAGGCGGTATTGGCTCTCGAATGGATGGGGCAGATATGCCAAAGCAGTTTTTGCCATTGAAAGATAAGCCAATCATTATACATACCTTAGAACGGTTCTTACTTTGCGAAAGGTTTGAACAATTATATGTGGGGGTTCATGCTGATTGGATTGATTATATGAATTCCTTAATCAATCAATACCTACCCAATGACAAATCAAAAATAACAGTTACACTGGGTGGAGAAAATCGTAATGAAACCGTTTTGAGTATAGTGCATGCAATAGAATATACAAATGGAATAAGCCAAGATCATATTATAGTAGTGCATGATGCAGCACGCCCTTTTTTGACACTCAGAATGATTGAAGAAAACATAGATGCTGCCCTAACTTATGGCGCTGCAGATACCGTTCTTCCTGCCATTGATACGATTATAGTTTCAGAGGATGGACAACAAATATCTAATATACCGGATAGAAAGCACATGTATCAGGGACAAACCCCACAGAGTTTTCAGGTGTCTACATTAAAGGAACTGTATTATTCTTTATCAGAAGAAGAGAAGACTTGCTTGACGGATTCCTGTCAGATTTATGTGAAACAAGATTACCCGGTTCATTTGGTACAGGGCTCTGTAACAAATATAAAAATTACTACACAGGCTGATTATAAAATGGCACAAGCGTTAGCAAAAGAAGGGATTTTATGACGGATTTGCATAGCCACATTTTGCCTGGAATGGACAATGGGTCAAATACGGTAAAGGAATCTTTGTTTTTACTTCATCAAGAAGTGGAACAAGGTGTAAATGAAATTGCCTTTACACCGCACTTTGATCCGGAAAAAGATAATGTAGAAGACTTTTTATATACTAGGCAGCAGTCTTGGCAAAAGCTAAAGGAAGGAATGCGTACGGTTCCATCTTTAAAGGGATTGAAAGTACGTGTGGGTGCAGAATTTCATTACAATCGTGACTTGCCAAAGATGAATTTACAGCCGTATTGTTTCTCTGGAACAAATTGCTTGCTGATAGATCTGCCTAAACAATATTTGCCACAGGATTTGGAAAGCACAATTTTTCAAATTAGGATGAAAGGGTACAAGGTAATCCTTTCCCATGTGGAACAGTATCCGTTTTTGTTAGAGGATTTAAGTTTGTTATATGCACTGGTAGATGCTGGTTGCATTGTTCAGGTAAATAGTAATACCTTGTTAGAAAAAGGAACTTTTCGGAAGCAGATTTTTCAATTAATGGATTGGAATTTGATTCATATCATTTCTTCAGATGCACACCATCCTAAGACCAGCGCACCAGGACTATCGGAGGCAGCGTGGGAACTGTCCAGAAAACTGGGAAAGCAAAAAACAAAAGAAGTGCTCTGCAATGCGGAACAAATCTTTAAAGGAAACAACATTATTATTCCGGAGCCTCATAAGCCAAAGCAGGGGATTAACGGAGCATGGAAGTAGGGGATTAACATGAGTATTTTATTGACCGGTGGCACAGGATATATTGGCTCTCACACTGCGGTGGAACTTTTAAAACGTGGAGAAGATGTTATTATTGCAGATAATCTTTATAACAGTGAAGCATCGGTTGTGGACCGGCTTGAAAAAATTACAGGACGGCGTCCGACTTTTTACATGGCAGATGTTGCGGATAAGGCCTCCGTTCAGAAAATTTTTCATGAAAATGAAATTGAATCGGTTATCCATTTTGCCGGGCTGAAGGCGGTTGGAGAATCAGTAGAAAAACCCATTGAGTATTATCGCAATAATTTGGATACTACGTTGGCCTTACTGGAAAGCATGCAGGAGTGCGATTGTAAGAACATTGTTTTTAGTTCTTCCGCCACTGTTTATGGAATGCATAATGAAGCTCCGTTTGTAGAAACAATGCCAGTAGGCAATTGTACCAATCCGTATGGCTGGACTAAATATTTTATTGAACAGATTTTGACGGATGCAGCAGTGGCAGACAAAGATTTATCTGTTGTATTGCTTCGTTATTTTAATCCGGTAGGTGCTCATCCTTCTGGATTAATTGGGGAAAAGCCCTCCGGAATTCCGAATAACTTAATGCCCTATATTATGCAGACGGCGGCCGGAATGCGGCATCATCTGTCGGTATTTGGGAATGATTATCCAACCCCGGACGGAACCGGAGTTAGAGACTACATTCACGTGGTAGATCTTGCGAAGGGGCATTTGAAAGCATTGCAATATTCCCGTGAACATAAAGGAACTGAAATTTTCAACCTTGGTACGGGCAAAGGAACGTCCGTATTGGAATTAGTGGAAACCTTTAAGAGAGTAAATAATGTTGCTGTTCCTTATGAAATTGTTGCTCGCAGAGCGGGAGACATTGCAACTTGTTATGCGGATGTTACCAAGGCTAAAAAAGTGCTGGGTTGGAAGGCTAAATTGACTGTGGAAGATATGTGTCGGGATAGTTGGAACTGGCAGAAGAATGCAACTTTAGATTGAGGGAAAGGTTAACTAGTATGAAAATTGCAGTAGCAGGAACCGGATACGTTGGCTTGTCCATTGCCGTGCTTTTGGCACAGCATCATACCGTAACCGCAGTGGACATTATTCCGGAAAAGGTGGATCTGATTAATCAGAAGAAGTCCCCGATTCAGGATGACTATATTGAAAAGTATTTGGCAGAAAAAGACCTGGACCTGACGGCAACGTTGGACGCAGAATCTGCTTACAAGGATGCCGAAATTGTCGTTATTGCTGCTCCGACCAATTATGACAGCAAGAAGAATTTCTTTGATACGTCTGCCGTGGAAGCTGTTATTGAACTGGTCATCAAGAATAATCCGGATGCCGTTATGGTAATTAAATCCACTATTCCGGTTGGATATACTGCGTCGGTACGGGAAAAGTATCATTGTGACAATATTATTTTCAGCCCGGAATTCCTGCGGGAGTCCAAGGCGTTGTATGACAACCTGTATCCCAGTCGGATTATTGTGGGAACCGACACAAAAAATGCCAGCCTTGTTAAAGCGGCAGAAATCTTTGCCGGACTTTTACAAGAGGGCGCAATTGAAGAAAATATTCCTACTATGATTGTTGGCTTTACAGAAGCAGAAGCAGTCAAACTGTTTGCCAATACTTATCTGGCACTGCGGGTATCTTATTTTAACGAGTTAGATACCTACGCAGAAATGAAGGGTTTAAACACCCAGCAGATTATTGAAGGCGTTTGCTTGGATCCGCGGATTGGAAGTCATTACAACAACCCATCCTTTGGTTATGGTGGTTATTGCCTGCCGAAAGACACCAAGCAGTTGTTGGCTAACTATGAGGATGTTCCGGAGAACCTGATTGAAGCCATTGTAGAATCCAACCGGACTCGGAAGGACTTTATTGCAGACCGTGTACTGGAAATTGCCGGTGCTTATGAAGCCAACGAAGACTACAGCCCAAGCAAGGAGCACAACGTGGTTGTTGGCGTATTCCGCCTGACCATGAAATCCAATTCCGACAACTTCCGCCAGTCCTCCATCCAGGGCGTCATGAAGCGGATTAAAGCCAAGGGTGCCACCGTCATCATTTATGAACCAACCTTGGAAAACGGCACCACCTTCTTTGGCTCTGAAGTGGTCAATGACCTTGCAACGTTCAAGGCTCGCAGCCAGGCAATCATTGCCAACCGGTATGACAACTGCCTGGACGATGTGGAGGAGAAGGTTTATACAAGGGATTTGTTTAGAAGAGACTAAAGTAATAGGAGGATATTATGGGGTCAAAGCTTAAAGAAACTAAGAAATATCATTGGATATATGCTGCTATTTGTGTTGCTGTATTCCTAATTCTTCTTTTTTGCAACTTGCGGACGCCACTTTTAGTGGACGATTATTTGTATTCTTTTAGTTTTCAATCTTTAACAGGAGAAAAGCAAAGAATAGAAACCGTTTCAGATATATTTTCTTCTATGAGCGGGCATCGGCTTACTATGAATGGCCGCATTGTAGCAAACTTCTTTGTGCAATTATTTTTGCTTCTTCCTTCTTCTCTGTTTAAGCTTTTAAATGCAGCAGTATTCGTGCTGGAGCTTGCTTTAATTACTGAACTAAGTGCTGTATATATACCACCAGAGAAGATACAGAAAAGAAAGCCACTTATGTTGCTGTTTGCATTTGCGGCTGTATGGATTTTTCAACCGGTATTTGGACAAGTAAATTTGTGGCTTTATGGGTCTATTAATTATCTTTGGGCCGCAGTATTAGGTCTTGGCTTGATGGGGATTTACCTTAAGATGTATCGTGAAGAAGATTTTCATATGAATCTTCCGGAAAAAATTGGATTTATAATTTATAGCTTTGTTGTCGGTACATGGTGTGAAAATTCCGGCGCAGCGCTTTTGGTTTTTGAGATTGTGCTGATCTTCTTAATGAAATTTCAGCAGAAACGAAAAATCCCGCTGGTGGCAATCCTTTCTGCAGAAATTACATTGGCAGGAGTATTACTTACCATTACGGCACCAGCAGAATTAAAAAACAGGACGGCAAGTTTGATGCTGGGCGATTTATTATCTATGCTTTCAGATTTGTTTTCTGCCTTTAAAGATTTCTGGCTGTTGTGGCTGTTAGTTGGACTTTTGTTGGTTTGGGCTTTTTGCGTCAAAGTAGATAAACAAACCCTTATTGTTGTTTCCCTTGTCGTGATGACAGCCCTACTTTCAGGTCTTTTCTTGATATTTGGAAACAGTATTACGGCTAATAGTCTTTTCTTTACCGCTGTGCTTCTGGTTCTTGCTTGTTGTATTTTGATTAATGTACTGTTTGATTCTTTAAGAATGCAGATTCTTTGCGTCTTATGCTTGACGTGCCTAGCTTTTCCGTATTATTTCTTTACCGGCGTAAATGATATTAATACTTGTTATTACACTTTCATGAATAATGAACAAGAAATCAAAAACTGCGCAGAAGCTGGAAAAAATACAGTTGAGATTTATTATGTTTACCCCGACACCAAATATACAGCTTCTTATGGATTGCAATATGTTGAGCAACCTGATTCAGATTCTTGGACCAACAATTTTATGGCCGCATATTATGGCGTAGAAGTGGTAAGTCCAAGGGTGGAATGAATTTTTTCGAAGTTACATAGTAAGCTTTACCTTTAAAAATTTTGTATTACTTTTCAAATTTGTACCAACCAATATTGAACAATTCATCATACAGTTTTTTTGATAATTTGTCGGTGATTTTATTGTTAAATATGCCCAACTCTTCGCGCTTTGATTGATAATAGGATGTATGCCACATCCTAATAACAGGAGTATTATTATAATAATACTGTCCCTTGTGCTTCTCTATCCCTACAGCTACTCTGATTTTGTCATTGTCAAATGTATTACATCCAAGCCAAATAATTATATCTGGGCAAATAATATCAATCTCTTTTTTGATTTCATCTTTAAACTCATCACAAAAGGTAGAGATTCTATCATTTATAGTGGATCCACCACCTGTTTTATTTAAGTTCATAAAGGCAAAGTTTTTAGCAACTCTATATGGAGCATCTTTATTTGAAAAATCATTTATGACAACTTGATAAAGGCAGCATACTCTTTCTCGTATTTTTCCGGCATACTCATCTTTTTGCCGTTTATTATATACTTTAAAATCGTATCTGATATCACTATCTTTTGAATTAAAATCGGTGCCTATATTAGCTTCATTACTGATGAATAGGACTTTAATATCTTGCTTTTTGAAAATGTCATAATCTACAATTCCATCTTTAATAAAAATGTCATTGTAAGTTTCAAAATTAACCGAATCCATTCGTTTTTGATTCCATTGAACGAATAATTTATCTAATTCTTCTGTTCTGTTCATAACTGCTTCTCCTTGATTTTTAATTCCCGTAAATCTTCTCATGCAAAAACTGCACATTAGAAGAAAAGTCCACCATCAGGCAGTCCTGGCCGTTGATGGTTTTGTTGGTGTAGGTATTGGCTTGGGGAATGGAGTAGGATTCCACGGTGTACTTGCTGTAGGTGCGCGCGTGGAGGAGGGCGCCGACCAGCTGGCTCCGCGTAACATTGGTGGTCACGTCCGGAAGAAGGACGTTAATTAAGGAGTTCAGCTCCATCAGGCTGAGGTTCTTGACCTTCTTCATGGAGGCCAGCACAATGTCACGCTGTCGGCGCGTCCGTTCAAAGTCGGTGCCGACATGGCGGTTGCGGGCATGGGACAACGCCTGCTCCGGATCTAAGGTGGAACTGCCGACCTGTAAATTCTCATTTTCATGGTCCGGCAGTTCCGCCTTTATGTAGTCTATTTCCGGTTGGGTCAGGTTCACCGTAACGCCGCCAATGGTTTCTACCACGTCCTTGAAGGCTTCAAAGTCTACGCTGGCGTAGTTCTTGATGGGAATGTTGAAGTTGTATTCAATGGTTTGTAACAGAAGGGAAATGCCACCATAGGAATAGGCGGCGTTCAGCTTGGCTGACCCATGACCCGGAATGTAGACGTAACAGTCCCGGAGCAAAGAGGTCAGAATAATTTTCTTGGTATTTTGATTAATGGAAACAATAATCATGGAGTCGGAGCGGGCGCTGCTGCCCGCAGACCGGTTGTCGGTACCGACCAGTAGGATATTCAGTACATTATTGTCATCAAACTCCAGATCCGAAGTGGAAATGCCGTTTTCCTTTAAGTAGGCTAAGAATTCGGCTAAGTCAGGATCATCGGAATCCACGGAAGTTTCTGTTTTCAGATTCTGGAAATTCAGCTTCCCGTAATAGTGCTCAAATACGCCCAAAACGGCAGCTGCCAGGATGGCAATGACAGCAAAAACAATCAGGCTGATGCCAAGGGCTTTCTTTGCTTTTTCGTTCAATGTAGTAATCTCCTTATATAAAGTAATAGGGAAATGCTAACTCCATTATAACGGTTCCAGACACTTCAAAAAAGACGGTAAAATTGACGTAAAAATGACGTAAAAAAACTATTGCTATGGGTATGGCAAATAGATATACTGATTTTGCACGCGTTTTTACAATCCGTTTTCTTGGATTAGGAGAGTGTTTATGGAATCAACTTTTAACGTATTCAACATTGTGTTGTTATTAGGAGGACTTGCGTTCTTCCTGTTTGCAATGGGCGTTATGTCCAACGGCCTGGAGCGTCTGGCCGGTGGTAAAATGGAAAAGATGCTCCGGAAGATGACCTCCAACCCGTTTAAGGGTATGGTACTGGGCGCCGGTATTACGGCTGTAGTCCAGTCCTCTTCCACTGTAACCGTTATGTTGGTCGGCCTGGTTAACTCCGGTATTATGGAACTGGAACAGACTATTCCGGTTATCATGGGCTCCAACATTGGTACTACCATTACTGCATGGTTCCTGTCTTTGGCAGGTATCAGCTCCAGCTCCATTGCCATGCAGTTCTTAAAGCCGAAGAACTTTGCTCCGCTGTTTGCCTTGGTTGGTGTCATCATGACCATGGCCGGAAAAACGCAGAAGAAAAAGGACGTCGGCAGTATCCTGACCGGGTTCGGTATTTTAATGTACGGCATGGTCATGATGTCAGATGCCATGTCTCCGTTAGCAGACATGCCGTCCTTCAACAATATCCTGACTATGTTTAACAACCCGTTGCTGGGTGTTCTGGTTGGTACCCTGTTTACCGCATTAATCCAGTCTTCCGCAGCTTCCGTTGGTGTATTGCAGGCTCTTTCTGTTACCGGCGTTATGACCTACGGACAGGTTGTTCCCATTATCATGGGTCAGAACATTGGTACCTGTATTTCCGCAATCCTTGCCTGCATTGGTACTAACAAGAACGCAAAGCGGGTTGCCGTTGTACACGTTATGTTTAACGTTATTGGTACTGTTATCCTGCTTTCCCTCTGGTTACTGGTTACTACACTTTTAGATATGGACTGGCTGACACAATCTGCCGTAAAGCCGGCGCACATTGCAACCATCCATACGGTATTCAACGTGGTAACCACTATTATGGTGGCTCCGTTTTATAAGAAGCTTGGCAAGCTGGCCCGCGTTATGGTTCGGGAAGGTTCCAAGAAGACCGCTCTTCTGGATGAACACCTTCTTGGCATTCCTGCTTTTGCTGTTCGCCGTGCACTGCAGGTAACCACCAGCATGGCACAGCTGACCAGCCAATCCGTAAAAAGCGCCATTGGCTTAATGAGCGGTTACAATGAAGAAGTAGCCGATGAAATTACCACAGCAGAAGAACAGCTGGACAATTACGAAGACCAGTTGCAGACCTACTTAGTTAAAGTTTCCAAGCTGGAACTGGCAGACAAGGACGTTAAGCGTACCACCCGTATGCTGCACTCCATTTCCAACTTTGAACGAATTGGAGACTACGCCTGCGGTCTGATTAAGGTTTCCCAGGAAAAGACCGAAAAGGACATTGTGTTCCCGGAAAGCTCTGAAAAGGAACTGAACGTTCTGTATACCGCAGTAGAAGACCTGATGGACAGAACCACCACGGCCTTTGCCCAGAATGATCAGGAACTGGCAGAAACCGTAGAACCGTTGCGTAACGTCATTGACCACCTGATTCATAAGCTCAGAAACCGTCAGGTAAAACGCTTAATGAACGGGGACGCAGACGTTGCCGTCGGCTTTGTCCTTTCTGACCTGCTGACCGCTCTGGAACGAATCAGCGGCCACTGCTCCAACGTTGCCGTTGCCATTATTGAATCTGAAAACGAAGAATACAGCCAGCACGAATACATTAATGAAGTAAAGGCTGAATCCGTAGAATTCAAGGATATGTACAACGCCTTCAAGGAACAGTACAGCATCTGAGTTTTACTCCACAACACACACCCAACAGAACAAAACAAGGCCCACACAGTGGTGAACTGTGCGGGTCTTTTACTTTTTGCTAACCAATTTACTGCTCTACAATTTCCTTCAGCAAGTCAACCGCTTCCAGATATCCTTGGAAGCCGTGTCCCTTAATGGTGGCTTTGGCAACCAGGGAAATATAACTGTGCTCCCGGAACGGTTCGCGGGCGTCTATATCAGAAATGTGGACTTCAATGGTGGGAATGGCAACGGCTTTCAGGGCGTCCAGGATGGCCACCGACGTGTGCGTGTACCCGCCGGGGTTAATGATAATGCCGTCTGCAATGCCGTAGGCTTCCTGAATTTTGTCAATGATATCCCCTTCGTGGTTGGACTGGAAAAACACCACTTTAATATGGTCTTCTGCGCATTTTTCCTGAATGCGGTTTTCCAGATCTTCCAGGGTGCTGTCCCCGTAAATGGAAGGTTCCCGAATGCCAAGCATGTTCAGATTCGGGCCGTTGATAACAAGAATCTTCATAAAAGCATTGCCTCCCTTTTTTTCTCCGCTATCTTACGCTTATTTATGGTATGATTGAAGCGAACAGTTTCGTACTTATCTTACCACAAGGGGAAATGGAAATGAATCTTTATC
>CAVFBE010000024.1:0-22784 GCA_963620745.1 Muribaculaceae bacterium
GAACAGCCGCAGGAACCTGTGGAAGCTGACTCGCAAACAGAACAAAAAAACAAGAAAAAACAAAATAAAAAGCAGGGGAAAAAGACTACAGACACAGCTGATGGCGCAATGACAGCCTCCGGCAAGAAGTCTAAGAACTCCAAAAAAGGAAAGAAGTCCAAGAAGAAGGGCTCCGTTCTTCCTAAAAAAGGAGACTCTGCTTTTGAAGTGGTTCGGAAACTGGTGGTTATTGTTTCTGCCATTTCCCTGATTCTCTGCGCTCTTTACTTCGGCTACACCATCAAGGAACGGTATGACAACACCCATGTAAACAAAAACGCGCAGGCTGCTGTCAACACCGAATACACAGATGAAGAAGTAGAAGCTAAGTGGAAGGAAATCAAGGCTAAGTATCCGGATGTAGATTTCCCGGAAGGAATGCAGGTTAAGTTTGCCACGCTGTATGCACAGAACCAGGACCTGGTTGGCTGGATTACCATTGAAGGCCTTGGCATTGACTATCCTGTCATGCAGAACTCGGATTATTACTTAAAGCACAACTTCAGCAAGACCTACAGTGCCTATGGTGCACCGTACCTGGATCAGTACAACAAGGTTTACCCGTTGGATGACAACTCCACCATTTACGCGCACTCCATGCGGCGGGATGACCAGATGTTTACCAACCTGAAGGAATACAAGTCCATTGACGGCTTCAAGAAGAATCCCATCATTGAATATGACACGCTTTATGCAAATTATAAGTTTAAGGTTTACGCTGTCTTCATTACCAATGGTACTGCTTCCGGAGACAACGGTTACCTCTTCAATTACCCAACGTCCAACTTTGTCAGTGACGAAGCCTTTGTTGGCTACGTAGAACAGCTGAACCAGCGTGCTCTTTACACCACCGGCGTAGACATTGAAGTCGGGGACAAGCTCATTACCCTGTCCACCTGCACCTATGACTTTACCGAAGCCCGCCTGGTTGTAGTTGGCCGCATGGTTCGGGACGGGGAAGACGAAACCGTAGATACCAGCCTTGCCGTCAAGAACAGCAACCCGCGGTATCCGCAGGCGTATTATGACGCTAAGGGTCTGAGCAATCCGTATAAGAATGCGGAGAAGTGGTACAACCAGGATACGTAAGGAGAATGGGAATGAAGCTCAACTTTCTGAACCTTGGAATTGAACTGACAGCGGATATGCGTGCAGCGCAGGAACGCATTCTGGATACATTTCAGGAAGCGTTAGGAGACGTCTGCCAGATTCCGGACTTTGTTGGTTACGCCACAGAATCGTCCTTCCTGGACGGCTTTCGGGCCTCTTTGGATGACAGTGATGTTGTGGTGGTTACCGTAGACCCGGAACTCTTTCCATTATTTAAAAAATTCATGGGCGATGCACTTGGCTTAAAAATGCGAAGCAACCGCTCATTACAAAAGCACCTGCAGAAGACCTGCCCGGATCTTCCGCCGGAAGCTATTCCGGAGCAGGCGGAACTGCCTGCAGAGGCAGATGCACTGCTGTCGGAAGACGGCCTGTATTCCGGCTTTGCCATTAAGGCAAACCGGCAGATTCTGGTGGCACTGCCACTGGACCCGGCACGGATGGAGTATCTGATGCGGGACAGCGTACTGCCGTATTTGCAGGATCATATGGATGCCAAACTGTTCTTTACCGGCAACAGTGCGCAGGTAAAAGAGGTGGCTCCCATCAAAGAAGCCTCCGGCAAAGACGAACTAAAGGCTGAAGTACCACAAACACAGCGCATTCCTATTAATGAACCGTTTGTGGCGCAGGTTGTGGCAAAACTGTACGCTGCCGGAAAACAGGTTTCGGTTGCAGATACCAAAACCGTAGACTTCCTGAAAAATGTGGCAGCACTCATTAATATGCAGGATACCGTTCTGTTAAGCCAGTATACGCAGGACAAAGCAGAAGGCGAATCATCGGAAGATTATATTGTCCGCCTGGCACGACAGACACAGGAACAGTCGGGAACGCCTCTGGGCGCAGTGGTGTCCAAGGTATATGCCAGAACGCTGGAAGATGGCACCAAAGATTATTATCTTTATGTCAGTATTTCGGACGGCCGTACGGCAAACGAAGCCAAGGTAACCGCACTTCCCGGGGACACGCCTCCGGAGTTAATTTACCGCGCCATTGAAGTGCTGTTCCACATGATTAACTCCTGGCTGGATTCCGGCTCTACCCGCCCGGCAGATGACGCCACTATTTCTTCTGTTGACACAGTTTCTCCTGTTGCTGAGGCTGAAACCGAAACGGAAGCCGAGGCCGAAGCCGAAGCGCCTGCCAAGAAGCCGATTATCTTATCCTAAACCCAAACAAAAAGGACCCACGTCTTATGAATGTCCAACCCCCAGGTAAGGACATCATAATGGTGGGTCCTTTTTTACTTTTCAGAGTAGACGTCTTATTTGACGTCTACTTTTTTGCCGTCCTCCAGGCGGAAGGTGTGGGTGTATCCCTTGTTGGCTACTTCCACTACGTTCCGCTTACCGGAACCGGTCAGCGGGAAGAGGTAAACATCATTGAAGTACCGGTACAGGATGCGGTCATGCAGCTGCGGGAAGGCAGCCTTCAGACGTTCATCCATGGCCTGGCAGGCGGCGTCTGCGCTCAGGTCGGCCAGCGGCGATACTTCATAGTTGATAACAAAGTGGGTTCTGCCTTCGTAGTCCGTTTCGGTTACTACGGCAGTCAGGATGTTCTGGTCATCTTCGGAAGCTACATCGGCCAGACGGAACGGATAAACCTTGTCTCCGTTTTCCATGGTAACCAGGCTGTCCCGGCGGTCCTTCATGTGGACGTTGCCCATGGAGTCAATGTAACCGAATACGTCACAGGAAAGCCAGTCACGACCCTTGTTGTCGGTAATGATCTTGTCCTGTACCTTTTCATAACTCTTATAAGTGGACAGGTTGGTGAAAGAGTTGGCAACAATAATGCCCTTTTCGTTGTAGTCACATTCTACATACTGTCCGTTTTCGTCTTTGCGAAGCACGGTAACCTGAACATATGGTACCGGACGCATACCGAAGGATTCACCCTTCAGCTTAAACTTGTTCAGCTTCTGGTATAAGCCTTTCCACAGGGAATAGTAAATGCCGCCGTGTTCGGTGTCACCGCCGCCGATACCAATGGTAACGTACGGGAAGTGGATAGGACCTGCCAGGCTGACAGCGCTACCGGCCTTGCTTTCCTTCAGGAACTTGTTGATGAACTTCTCTTCGCCAGGTGCGGTGCCTTCACCAACGCAGAGCGGGGAAAGTAAGAAGCCCAGTTTCCGGTCGTTGTACTTGCCTTCAATCAGGTAGCGTCTGGCGGTTTCAATGTAAAAGCTGGTGGTTGCAATGCAAACATTCGGCTTGTCCAGGAACAGAATGTCAATGAAGTGTTCGCGGTCATATTCCGGTTCCATGGCAACGGACCAGTTCTGGAAGAACGCGTCAGAAATGGAAGTAATCAGGTTGGTGTTGGAGTCCGTGTGAATGTGGGCTAAGGAACGCAGGCCCTTCTTGGCCGGGTTGCCGCACAGTTCCGGATCATGGAACACACCAACGCAGATGGGGGAGCGGTTGCAGTGAATCATCCGCTTCGGGAAGCCAACCTTGGTGGACCCACTGGTGTAAGTTACCAGGAAGTCTGTGTACAGGTCATTGTCATCCACAATTTCGCCGGTGAAGTTGCTGCTGAGTTCCAGGAATTCCGGCCAGCTCATCAGGCTGATATCTTCGGCGATGTACTGCTGCGCTTTGTTTTCATAGCGGTAATAGGAATCCAGCTCCGGCTCATATTCCGGGCACTCTTCCGGATATTTTGGAAGGGAATCGGCCAGGGAAATAACTAATTTATAAAGGAAATCCTGCTTGGCAACGGCATCTTTTACCTGACCATAGTATTCATCAGAAGCAATAAAGAGCTTGTGGGAAGTCTGGGACAGGATGATGTCAATGAACTTCGGGTCATAGTGTGCGCCAAAGAAGTTAATTTTGGCACCCAGCTTGTTGGCTGCCAGCATCAGGTAAACGGTTTCCGGAATGTTGCCGAGGCAGCACGGAATTTCGTCTCCTTTCTGAATGCCAATGTAGGCAAGTGCTTCTGCCAATTGATCTGCTTTTTGGAAAGCCTCTGCCGCAGTAATGCTGTTGCCGCGATAGAAGATGAACTCTTTGTCCATGCAGTCAACCCAGCGGCCTTTGACGGCTTTGTACCAGGAGATGTTGTACTCCTTCTGAATCATTTTCAGGCCTTCAATTGCTTTGCGGCCTTTCTTTGTCTGATAAATGCGTGCGGACGGTTTGCTTGGATCATCCATGAAGAACTGTTCATAGTCTTCCAGGTGGTAAACATTAAGGCGTTTGGCCTCATCATTTAAGAGATTGATAGTTTTAACCATTTCCGTAGGATTCCTTTCCAAAATTGTGGATGTTAGTGCCACTAACACCCCGTTACACACCAGATGTGGATTTTTTCTGGTTCATTGGGTCTTATGCTAACACAAATATGTACAAAAATCAATTTTGTTTTTAATTTGTTCACATATTCTTGTTTGATTTGTCAGATTTTGGCAAAAGAGACTGGCTAAATCGCACAAAATAAACAAAGAAATGCAAAAAAACACCAAAATTCCGCGGAAGATTATGGGAAATATGAAAAAGAAAGCGGGAAAAATGGCTAAATTCCAACAGTTTGACGGCCTTTGGTTTACTTGACACGACACGGGGGCAAGGCTAAAATAACCGTGTGTTATCCTGTAAATACGGGGTGGCTATTTTGCTGTCCGTTAAAATCAAGTAAAGGAGAAAGATGAATGAAAAAGACATGGAAAAGAATCATCTCTTTGTTGATGACGGTTACCATGCTGGGGTCTATTGCTGCCGTTTATGCAAACGCAGCAACCGCAAGTACCGTAAAGACCTATAAGACCTACCTGTCTTTGGGTGACAGTATTGCATCCGGCTTTGGCTTGTCAGATTACTGCAACAAGCTGAAGGGTGACAATATCATCTTAAGCAAAGGGGATTACTATAACTCCACCAACGGAAAAGTAAGTATTCCGACCAGAATTAAGGGCTCTTATACGGACCTTGTTGCCAAAGCAGTTGGCGCAACCAAGGTATATGCTTATGCCTGCCCCGGTTTCCGGTCCTCTGAAATCCGCATGCTGATTGATGATTCCTATGATGGTGACTGGGTTGTTAAGGGGAAAGCAATCACGGAACTGTCCATGGGTGCATACAATTACAATGACTTAATTGCAATGAAACCTTATTATAGAGCAGCCGTTAAGCAGGCAGATCTGATTACCATTGACGTTGGTATGAATGACACCTGGTTCTCTGTTGTTGCTGCTGTCATGACCGTTGGCTATGCCATTAACGGTGATGACGTAAATGAAGTACTGAAGAATGCCTTCAACTACTTTGGCAGCTGGGAAGCCATGGAACAGGCTTTCGGAGATGCGTTCAAGCAGATTATGACTGCACCGGGATTGACTGCCCTGGTAGTAGACGCTGTCCGCAAGTTCTGGATGGACTTCTACATTAACTACACTGCCACTATTGACGCCATTTATAAGCTGAATCCGGACGTTACCGTAGTTTCCGTTGGATGCTACAACTCCTTCAAGGACTGGGAAGTTCCAATCTACGTTATTCCGCAGGTTAGCTGCTACATCCCAATGAACTCCCTGAAGCTGGGTCTGAAGAACAGCTATGACAACTATTATTATGCCGACGTCGGCGATGTAGACGTTATCGGCAAACACTTCACCATGCCGTTGCCTGGCAACCTGACACTGGATGACTCCGGTTATAACCCGCATCCAACCGCAACCGGCCATAAGTACATGTACAACCAGATTATTGCAGCTCTTCCTGCCGGAAGCCGTAGCAGTACTTATGTAAGCGGCGCTTATCCAACCCTGACAAAGGTAGACGGTGTATGGGCATATCGTAAGAACGGCGTTATCCAGAGCACCTATAACGGTCTGGGTGAATCCGAATACGGTATTTACTATGTTAAGAAAGGCAAGGTTGAGTTTGACGTAAGTGGTATTGTTACCGTAGACGGCAAGAAATACTATGTTGTAAAGAACAAGGTACAGACCGGTTACACCGGTATGGTAAATACCAGCAACACTTCTTACTATGTCAAAGAAGGCATGGTACAGAGCGGCTACACCGGCATTGTTACTTCTAACGGCACCAAGTATTATGTTAAGAACGGTGTCCTGCAGAAGAACTATACCGGCATTGTAGGTGCTTCCAGTAACTCCTATTATGTTAAGAACGGTATTGTAGATACCAGCTACAGTGGAACCGTAACCACCAAGACTAAGGTTTATACGGTTAAGAATGGTGTAGTGGTATCTTCCAGAGACCGATAATTGAAGGAGGGCCTCATGAAAAAGAAACTCATCAAAAAGCTTGCCGCAATTGTAATGGCAATTTCCATGTTGGCATCCATTGCTGCTGTTGCAGCAAATGCAGCTTCTGCTGCAACCGTAAGACAATACAAGAAATATGCCTTTATTGGCGATAGTATTGCTTCCGGATTCTCTTTGGAAGAATACAATCAGCATGGACAATATGTATGGCCGTGGCAGAACATTACCGGCAGTTACCCGAACCTGGTTTCCAAGGCGGTACAGGCCACCTCTAACTACAGCGGAAAAACTTATCCGTTAGGTGCACCTGGCTTCCGTACCCAGGAAGTACGGATGATGCTGGATGATGATTATTCCGGAGACAACATTACCAAAAAGTATGTTGGCGAATTGGCTTCCGCCAGCGGCAATATTTATGATTACCAGAACCTGTTAAAGAAGAGAAGCACCTATCAGAATGCGGTTAAGAACGCAGACCTGATTACACTGGATATCGGCCTGAATGATACCTGGCTTCCGGTATCCGCAATCTCTTTGTTCTGGCGTGACACCGGCACAGGTGCCACTGATGTAACCGAAGCCATTTCCTATGCACTGAAGCAGTATGGCACCGTTGGCAACATCATGAATGAAGGCTTAAGTGCCATCATGCATTTGGTTACCTGGCCTGCCTTTATGGCATACATGGTAGAAGTTGGATATGACCTGATGCAGGGTTACTACACCAACTACCCGGCCATTGTAGAAAAGATTTACGAACTGAATCCGGACGTTACCCTGGTCCTGGTTGGTAGTTACAACTCCTTCTCTGATTGGGAAGACGCTCCTATGCTTGGGCCTCTGCTTGACGCACTTTCTTACAATAAGATGAACCAGACCAAGAAGGATCTGGCTGCCAAGTATGACAACTGCTACTACGTTGACATGACCGGCGTAGACCTGATTACCAAGAGCTTTAAGGAATGCATTGACAACAGCAATGGTTCTCTGACCATTGTTTACAATCCGCACCCGACAGCTGCCGGACACCAGGATATGGCAAGCCGCATTATTAAGGTACTGCCTACCGGTAAGCGTGCGGTTGCTTCTGTAGGTCCGAACGGATATCCGTGGCTGACCAAAGTAAATGGCGTATGGGCTTACCGCAAGAGTGGACAAATACAAACGTCTTACAAGGGTCTTGGTGAATCTGATTACGGTATTTATTACGTAAAGAACGGTACCGTTAAGTTTGACGTAACCGGTATTGTTACCACTAACGGCAAGAAGTATTACGTAAAGAAGAACCGTGTTATAACCGAATATACCGGTGTTATTAAGGCCGGTAATACCACTTACTATGTGAAGGAAGGCGTTGTAAAGACCGACTTCAGTGGAATGGTTACAACCGGAGGCAAAACCTATTACGTAGTAAAGGGCGTTGTACAAACCTCTTATACCGGAATTGTTGCCGGATCAAGCAAGTCCTATTACGTACGTAACGGTGTAGTAGATACCAGTTACAGTGGAACCGTAACCACAAAGACCAAGGTTTATACGGTTAGAAACGGTATTGTAGTTTCCCAGAGAAACCGCTAAGAAATAGACAGTTCTGTTTATTTGTAAAAATTTTGTTAACACTTACCAAAAGCCCCTGCGAAAGCTTTCGCAGGGGCTGAAACATGCACAAAAAAGCGTGAATACGTTGACAAAGGCACTTTGGACGCTTAAAATTGGAAGAGTAAGTAAGTGGGAAGTGTGTCCCTGATACTGAAATCAAATCTGAGGAAAGGGAATGATACACATGAAGAAAGTTCTTGCAACTGTTTTAGCTCTTAGCCTTGTTCTTTGCATGGCTATCTCTGCTTCTGCAGCCGGCCTGTTCAACACTGGCACAGGCACAGGCACTGGTACCGGCACTGGTACTGGCACCGGCACTGACACTGATACCGACACTGATCCGGTAACTGATGTTGATCCGGAAGACACCGACAAGACCGGTGATGCCGCTTTCGCTGCTGTTGTAGCAATCTCTGCCGTTTCCGGCGCTGCTTTCGTTATCGCTAAGAGAAAGTAAGTTTTACTTACTTCTTTTTAGTAGACAAAGCTTAATTTTAATTTAGACTTTTTGGCGGAAGCCAACTTGACTTGTTAGCTTCCGCCCGCAAATGTCTTTTCTCAGTATTACACACAAATCCGAATTTACTGCATGTAAATATTAATTAATGCTTACACGGGAAACCGCCCAGTCGCAAGACTGGGCGGTTTCTTCTGCGGCGGAGTAATTGACAGCAGCGGCGGAAATACGTAAAATAATGGCTGTAAGAAGCAAACTTTGGTTGACTACCAAGTAGGAGAAGAAAGGATGACAGAAAATGTTTAATATTGCAGACGTTCCTTATCTGGTAAATGCTCTTTTAGCAATGATTGACGGCTTTGTAGGCCTCTTTAATATTGGCGGCATTCACCTGTTCTAAGAAAAACAGTTGACAGGAAGGGGAAGACAGACTAAACTATGAGCAAGCAGTTAGCAAAGGCTAACCAAAATCGGAACGGGATGCTCCTACCCAGACCGGAATCAAAAAGCCCAAGGCCGACTGCAAATAGCACATACACTCCTTCATTCATTCATCCATAGACAAGGGCCTGTTGCAGAAGACTGATCTGCAATGGGCTCTGTCGTTTTTTGTGCAAAAATTTTGCAAACTTTCACATTTGTTATTTTATTAACAGATTCGTTGCCTTTTTGCAGCTTGTCCTGTATTCTGTTCCGTGAAAGCAAAACTAAGTTTCCTATCTGAATTCTTAATAACCGAATGCTTTCCGAAAAGCTTCTGCTCCCACAGGCAGAAGCTTTTTTCTGTTTTATCGGATTCTGATATGATAGAATGAAGCTGAAAAGAATGTGCAAAATGCAAGAGGAGAACAATCCGGAAACAGGACAAGTGGGGATGATGAAATGTATTTGATTCCGAAGCCGAATGGAGAATTTAAGAAGAAAAACGGAACAGTGGGGAAGGTGGCGCAGGGCGTCATTGCTTGCAAGGACGACATCCGCGACCTGACCCTGCTGTTAGAGGACCGCTTGGCGCCGCTGGGCGGGCTCAAGGTGAACGTAACGCTTTTGGAAGAGCCTCTTCCAAAAGCTGAAGAATACTACCTTGAGGCCGAAGAAGCAGGCGTCACCATCCGATATGGGGACCGCGCAGGCGCAAGTAATGCACTGGTCAGTTTGTATCAGCTGCTGCGCCAAGCGGACACGCTGCCATGCCTGTCGGTTCACGACTGGCCGAAGTGCACCCGCAGGGGGCAGTCCTTTGATTCCTGCCGCCACTTCTTTACCATAGACGAAATGAAGAAAACCATTGAACAGCTGGCGCTGTTAAAATGCAACGTGTTGCACTGGGTCTGTGTGAACGACCAGGCATGGCGCATTGAAATAGACGCGTATCCCAAGCTGACAGAAGCTAATGGAACACAGAAGTACTCTAAGGAAGAAGTAAGGGACTTAATCGCCTATGCGGCACAGCGCAACATCCAGATTGTCCCCGAATTTGAAATTCCGGGCCACGAATCGGCAGCACTCAGCGCATATCCGGAGCTGACTTGCCGCGGCAACAAAATTACACCGCCAACCGTAGGCGGCATCTTCCCCGTTATCATGTGCGCAGGCAAAGATGAAACCTACACCTTTATTAAAACCGTCATTGCGGAACTGGTGGACCTGTTTCCGGCAAAGGAATTCCATCTTGGCGGCGATGAAGCTCCTAAAGACGAATGGAAGCTCTGCCCTCATTGCCAGGCCAAAATGAAAGAGCTTGGCATGGAAAACGAAGAGGAGCTGCAGGCACACTTAATGAATTATGCTGCAGGTCTGTTACGCCCGTATGGCAAAACCTTAATCTGCTGGAACGAAAGCGTTAAACTTGGCCCGGGCTACCTGGACAAAGACATAGTGGTGCAGTACTGGATGGACCAGGGCGGCTATTGCAAGGACGAAGCGGCCGCCGGGCGGAAGTTTATTCTGTCCAATTTCAAACCGCTGTATCTGGACTATCCGTGCTCCATGTACTCCCTGAAAGCGGTTTATGAATATGAGCCGCATATCAAAGGAATGAAAAGCCTGCCGGAAGCGCAGATTTATGGTTATGAATCCTGCATTTGGGCTGAGCACATTGCCACCATTGACCGCCTGGAATACATGCTGTTCCCGCGCGTGGTGGCCGCCATGGAACTGTTCTGGACTACGGATCGGGATTATGAAGATTTTGCTCCGCGAGCCAGTCACTACGTGTCTTTCCTGTGGAAAGACAACATTAATACAAGAACCGTGGAAGAAGCCAATATCCACGGATGGCAGAAGGTCAAAGACCTGGCACAGTATTCCCGTTACATGATGGGCTATGGCAGAAAGTCTTTGGCAGCAGTAAAGAAAATAAAAGAAGAAAGTAAAGGCTTATGATTTTTGAACATGTAAATGCCCTGACGCCGGACGGCACGTTTCAGGAAGCCAGAGTGGAAACCTGGAAAAATAAAATAGTAGCGGTAGAGTACCTGCAGGACGGCGTCAAAGACGGCGCGGACTACCTGCTGCCGGGTTTGATTGATCTGCACCTGCACGGCGCCATGGGGGCGGATGCATCCGATGGGGACGGCATCCGCAAAATCCGGGAATATGAAGCGGGCCAGGGGGTCACGTCCGTTCTGCTGGCCACTATGACCATCTCGGAACCGGATTTGCTGAAGGCCCTGTCGGCCATCCATGCGGAAATGCAGCAGTCCATTCCGACCATGGCCGATGTGCTGGGCGTGAACCTGGAAGGCCCGTTCATTTCACCGGAAAAGAAGGGCGCCCAGGATGCAGATTACATCAAAACGGCAGACAAAGCGCTGTTCAAGAAGTATCAGAAGGCGGCCGGCGGCGCCATCCGAATTGTTGGTGTTGCGCCGGAAATCCGCTTAAATAAGAAACTCATTAAGTGGCTGGATAAGCAGGTCATTGTTTCTATGGCGCACACCAACGCTACCAAAGCGGTGGCGGAGGAGGCCATTGCAGAGGGCGCCAGCCACGCCACCCATTTATATAACGCCATGCGCAAGTGGGACGACTCGGATCCCGGCGTGGCAGGCGCCATTCTGGAACACCCGGAAACAACGGCGGAACTGATTGGAGACGGCATCCATGTGCCGGCGGAGCAGGTCACGGACCTGTTCCGGCAAATGGCAGGCCGTATCTGCCTGATCTCCGACAGCATCCGTGCCACCGGCATGCCGGATGGCACCTATATGCTGGGCGGACACCCTGTCCTGAAGCACGGCAACAAGGCCGTGTTGGAGGGAACCGGCTGCCTTGCCGGTTCCGTTACCAACCTGGCCGACGTGGTACGCGCCGTTGTCCACATGGGTGTTCCGCTGGAACAGGCGGCCACCGCCGCCACCATGGTCCCGGCAGCCCGCCTCGGCCTTTCTGACCGCGGATATCTCCTTGCGGGGCAAAAGGCCGACCTGGTCCGCTGGGCCCCTGACCTTACCTTAAAAGCGGTCATGAAAGACGGTATCTTCATTAAAGAACTGTAAAAAAGGGAAACACTGACTCGCCGGGCCACGGGAAACGTTTGCAAAGACAGGCTGCTGACTCGCCGGGTCAAAGAAAACAAAAGCAAAATGCAAAACGAAGCGTAGAATCAGGAGGTGGAACTATGTATGACAAAGAAACATTAGGAAACGCATTGGCCAAAATCGGCTACGGGCTGTACGTCATTACCTGCCATGACGGCACCAAAGACACCGGCTGCATTGTAAATGCGGTGGCGCAGGTGGCCAATGACCGCATTGCCGTCAGCATCAACAAAAGCAACTATACGCATGCCGTGGTCAAAAATACCGGCAAGCTGGTTGTCAACTGCCTGACGGAAAGCTGCCCTTTCGGTATTATCCAGAACTTTGGATTTCAGAGCGGGCGTACCGTGGATAAGTGTAAGGACTTTTCCATGACACGCATGGAAAACGGTCTGGCTCACCTGGACTTCTGCATTAATTCGGCTTTGGCATTGCAGGTAGAAGATTATCTGGATTTGGGTTCCCATGGCCTGTTCCTTTGCTCTATTGCAGAAGTTAAAGTGCTGAATAAAGAACCCAGCATGACTTACGCTTACTACCATGCGCATGTAAAGCCGAAACCAAAGCCGACCGCAACCAAAGGCTGGATTTGCAAAATCTGCGGCTACGTTTACGAAGGTGAAGTGCTGCCGGATGACTTTATCTGTCCTATTTGCAAACACGGTGCCACTGACTTTGAACCAATTCAATAACAATAACAAGACGGGTCTTCTGCAAAGGAGGCCCGTTTTCTTTTTGCCAAGCCACTGCGCAAAGCCAACCACTGCGCAAAGCCAACCACTGCGCAAAGCAAACCATTGCCATGCCCACATTCCCTTCCCAACAACTTGTCTAGTTTTACCGACACTGAAAGGGAAAGCTTGGCTTATTTGTCAATAATTTTCTTTGTGTTAGCTATTGCTATCTTGCGGAAATCGTGTAGAATATTATCGGTTAGATGATGCTAACTTATTCTAACAGAAAGGGAGATGTGGATGATGCCATTATCCATGTTAAGAGAAGGAGCCACCGGAACCATTAAGGAGCTTCACGGGAAACCGGAAATGAAGAAACACCTGGAAGATCTGGGCTTTGTATCGGGAGACACCGTCAGAGTGGTTTCACAGCTGGGCGGAAACCTGATTATTGAAGTCAAAGGAACGCGGCTTGCCGTTAACAAAGTTATGGCAAACCATGTCATCCTTGCAGATTGAAAGGAGTATATGCATGAAAACACTGCGAGACGTTGCTGTGGGCCAAACTGTCAAAGTGGTTAAGACACATGGTGACGGAGCACTTCGCCGGCGCATCCTGGATATGGGGTTGACCAAGAATGCAGAGGTTTATGTTCGCAAAGTAGCACCTCTGGGAGATCCGATTGAACTTACCGTTCGCGGCTATGAACTCAGCATCCGTAAGGGCGATGCAGAGATGATTGAAGTTGAAGAAGTGGAGGGCAAAAATGGCGATTAAAATTGCATTGGCCGGTAACCCTAACACCGGTAAAACCACTTTATTCAACGCACTGACCGGCAGTACCCAGCATGTTGGTAACTGGCCCGGCGTTACCGTAGAAAAGAAGGAAGGTAAACTGAAGTCCGACAAGTCCGTTGTAGTAGAAGACTTACCCGGCATTTACTCTCTTTCTCCTTATACTTCTGAAGAAGTGGTTTCCAGAAACTACATTATTCATGAAAAACCGGATGTCATCCTGAACATTGTGGATGCATCCAACCTGGAAAGAAACCTGTACCTGACCACCCAGCTGATTGAAGTCGGCGTCCCGGTTGTGGTTGCCCTGAACATGATGGACATTGTGGACAAGCAGGGTGACGTTGTAAACGCCGATAAACTGGGCGAGTTACTTGGTTGCAAAGTTGTAAAAATCTCCGCTTTAAAAGGCGAAGGTATTGACGAAGCTGCAAAAGCAGCCGTTTCCATGGCCGGTCAGGCTGTTGCCGACCGCCCGAAGCACAAGTTCTCTGACGAAGTAGAAGCAACGTTGGAAAAGATGGAAGACGTTGTTGCTCCGTTTACGGAGGAATCCAGCCGCCGCTGGTATGCCGTAAAGGTATTTGAAAGAGACAGTGAAATCATCAATGACCTTTCTTTGGATGCCGGCACACTGGATCAGGCAGAAGCCCTGACCGCCGCCTGCGAAGAAAAGATGGATGATGACTGCGAAAGCATTATTACTGCAGACCGTTATGCTTATATTGCAACGGTTATTGACAAGTGCTATGACAAGAAAAACAAGTCCGGCATGACCACCTCTGACAAGATTGACCGTGTTGTTACCAACCGTTGGGCAGCTCTTCCAATCTTTGCGTTGGTTATGTTTGCTGTTTATTACATTTCCATTGTCTCGGTTGGTACCAAGATGACCGACTGGGTAAATGACGTTCTTTTTGGAGAATGGGTACCGACCTACCTCGGCGGCTGGCTGGAAAGCCTGAATATTGCCGACTGGCTGTATGGCCTGATTATGGACGGTATTGTAGCCGGTGTCGGCGCCGTTCTTGGCTTCCTGCCGCAGATGATGGTATTATTCATCTGTCTGGCCATTTTGGAAGACTGCGGATACATGGCACGTATTGCCTTCGTTCTGGACCGTATTTTCCGTAAGTTCGGACTGTCCGGTAAATCCTTCATTCCTATGTTGGTTTCTACCGGTTGCGGTGTTCCGGGTATCATGGCATCCCGTACCATTGAAGACGACAATGACCGCCGTCTGACCGTTATGACCACCACCTTCATTCCGTGTGGTGCAAAGTTACCGATTATTGCACTGATTACCGGTGCATTCTTCCCGGGCAATCCTTGGGTTGCTCCATCCACTTACTTTGTCGGAATTGCCGCCATCATTGTTTCCGGTATTATCCTGAAGAAGTTTAAGATGTTCTCCGGTGATCCGGCTCCGTTCGTTATTGAACTTCCGGCTTACCATCTGCCAAGCGTAAAGGGCGTTCTCAGAACCATGCTGGAACGTGCATGGGCTTATGTAAAACGTGCCGGTACCGTTGTTCTGGTATCCACCATTGTTATCTGGGCCCTGCAGAGCTTTAACTGGCACTTTGACATGGTTGACACCAACGAATCCATCCTGGCTTCCATTGGTGGCGTCTTTGCCTGGATCTTCCATCCGCTTGGATTCGGAGACTGGCGTGCCGCTGTTGCATCTGTTACCGGCTTAATCGCCAAGGAAAACCTGGTTGGTACCTTCGGCGTTCTGTACGGCTTTGCTGAAGCTTCAGAAGACGGTACCGAATTCTGGCCGCAGTTGGCAGCCGCTTACACTCCGGTTGCCGGTTACGCCCTGATGATCTTCAACATGCTGTGCGTACCTTGCATGGCCGCTGTTGGTGCAATGAGACGGGAAATGATGTCCAAGAAGTACACCTGGTTTGCCATTGCCTATCAGTGCGGTCTGGCCTACTGTGTTGCTCTTATGATTAACCAGATTGGCTCCCTGATTGCCTATGGCACCAACTACGCTTCTTACAATATTGTCAGCGTAATTGCTGCATTCTTAGTACTTGCCTGCTTCATCTACCTGCTCTTCTTCAAGAAGAGATACTCTCCTGAACAGGACAAGGCCAAAAAGATGAAGGAGACAGTAACAAAGGAGGCATAAGTTATGTCAACTGTTATTGTTGCTTTAGTAGTTGCTGTTATTGTGTTCTTTGCCATCAGAAGCCTGGTAAAGGAAAACAAAGCAAGCAAAGCTACAGGTAGCAGCCCCTGCGGCGGAAGCTGCAACGGCTGTAGCGGTTGCGGTCCGGTCAATCCGGAGCAACCCAAGAACTGAAACGCAAGGTGATTTTTCATGACGAAAACAACGTTGAAAATTAACGGCATGGCCTGCTCCATGTGTGAAAACCACATGAATGACACCATTCGGAAAAACTTCTCGGTTAAATCCGTTAAATCGTCTTATCAGAAGGGCCAGTCAGTGGTTATCTCCAAAGATCCCCTGGACGAAGAAAAGCTGAAGAAGGCCGTTGCAGACACCGGTTATCAGGTAACTGCAATTACGGCAGAACCGTATGAAAAGAAAGGTTTGTTCCGTTAACCGCCTGCGTTTCCAAACGTAAACCAAAGCCCCCGTTGCCGGTTGGCAGCGGGGGCTTCTCTGTTGTCCCCTCCCTGACGGTGTGGGCTCTCTGCCACACCCCCCCCCTGGCAGGGGCTTCTCTGTTGCCGTGGCGTTGTGTTAAAATGAGAAAAAACGGAGAGCGGAGGTTTTCCTATGAAAATTTTAATTGTTGATGCCTGCATCCGCGGAGACGCTTCCCGCACGCGGCAGCTGCTGGACGCGGCGGTTGCCTCCGTGCAGGCGGAAGCAGCAGCCCATAAGGTAACGGTTACGTTTGAAAAAGTAGACCTGGGACAGGAAGAAATCCTGCCGTTAAATGCCGCCCGCTTGGCAGAACGGGACCGCCTTGTGGTGGAAGGAAAGTATGATCAGCCCTGCTTCCGGTATGCACGGCAGTTTGCCGCAGCGGACGGGATTATTGTGGCCGCTCCGTTTTGGGATATGAGCTACCCAGCATTGCTTAAGCTGTACCTGGAGCGGGTTTCTGTTGATGGCATTACCTTCACCGCCACGGATGCCGGACTGGAGGGCTTGTGCCATGCCACACATCTACTGTACTTATGCACCCGTGGCGGGTTCCCGGAAGGCAATGCCGAAGATGCCGGCGCAGCCAACCTGCGGGACCTGTGCGGAATGTACGGCATTCCGCACTTCCGGGCGGTCTGCGCCTACGGAACGGACATTCCTGACCCGTCCGCCGTGGCAAACAGCCTTCAGGCAGCCTCCGCTTCCGCGTCAGCTGCCGCCAAAGAACTGGTTCATTAGAACCGAATGGAATTTGCCAAATAACAATTAGAAAAAGCCCCGCTGTCAGTTGGCAGCAGGGCTTTTCTGTCTACTCATCCACTTGGCCCAAAAAGGGGCTCCGCCGGGGCAAAAAAATAAAAAGCATACCTTTTCAGCTAAAACGGTACTGCAGGTATGCTTTTCATCTGAAAAAGCCGCAAATCCGGCACTTGGAGTGGGAAAGGTATGCTTTTTCTGCTGGCTTAACCAAGCAGCCCAATAGTCAGGCAAAATAAAAGCATACCTTTTCGGCCAAAATGGCATCACAGGTATGCTTTTCATCAAAAAAAGCCGCAAATCTGGCACTTGGAGCGGGAAAGGTATGCTTTCCTAACTCGCTATGCGTCGTCACTCAACCCATAGCACTGGTACAATAACCCAATGTGGCACGGAAAGGCAATTTGTTATCTTCCATAATCAAATCGCAGGCGTTTCCACCAATGATGACATATTGATTTTCAAAGCCTTGAAAGTACTCTTTAAATTTTGTAAAACCAGTAACCATTATCCCTGTAACCTTCTTTCCTGCAATTCTTCTGTTGCTGCTTCAATTCTTTCGTCCTCGGTATCTTTAAAGGACAATATAACGGAAAGATCGTCTGCGCAGTTATCCTCTGAAAACAGTTTCGGGTTATATGCCCACAATTCAAGTCGTACCTGCTTATCTGGATCTATCAGCTCTTCCGTCAACAGCGCTTTATCATAATTTTTCTTATCAATTGCATAGGTGGCAATCCGACTAGGATTTAGCATTGTTTTTTCAGAAAGTGCTGTTTCTCCCGCAAAGACCAAATCGTCCGTAATCAGAGATTTATTTATATACCCAACCTGTTGAACAGGACTACGTAAATAAGCTTTTGCCTTTTCAAACAAGTTTTGCCGACTACAGTCTGTTTCGATAAACTTACGCACGCCGTCTTTTGCTACAAGGAACAAGCCAGAGCGTTCCAATTGGCTTGTTGCTCTGGAAAGGGTCATTTCCGTAAATGGAAGTTTTTTTCCGGCTTCGGAAATGTACAGTCGGCTACTGTTGTTATACAGATAAAATAAAAACAGCTGCTGCGTGGAAAAAATAAATTTTTCGGTCCACTGTGTGGTTGCTGCTTCATCCATAAGAATGGCTCCAATAAAAGGAAGAAAAACCTGCTTTTCGGTAACAAACGGAATATTGTTTTCTATAAGATTTCTTCTTCTGTATTTGGAAATGGTTTCAAGTTCAAAGGCTACCGGAACTGGATCAATCTGTTGTATTTTTGCGATTTGGCTTTTTAATGCCGGAAGGGTTCCCAGTTCTTCTATTGGAGTAAGCATAATACAACGTGTTTTACCAATATACGCTGTGCGGAAATCGTACCGTTCGGTAATATAAATCGGCAAAGACTCTTTTTGTTGCCATGCTTCATATTTTATGGGAAGTCCGAAAACGTTTGTTAGCATTCCTTTCACCTTTCTTCTAACTTAGCTTATTTCATTTTAACTTAGGCAATGTTAAATGTAAAGCTTTTAGGTTAAATTACAGTGGCGCCAGAACTTTGGTTCCACGGAAATAAAAAAAGCCGAAGGCCTTTACGGCCTTCGGCTTTTTGGCGTCCCAGAGAGGAATCGAACCCCCGGCCTTCCCCTTAGGAGGGGGACGCTCTATCCTACTGAGCTACTGGGACAGGATATAAAATGTAAAAACACAAGCAGAATTATACTCTAAAACCCAGTCTGCGGCAACCGCGCCGCCGCCCCTCACATTTGTGACAATTTCGCCCACAAAAAGGGCGCTAAATCGCACAGGTGCAGGGCAAATGGTAAAAAAGATGCGTAATTGACAAAAAAACGACAATTAAAATAGACAAAACGGCGTTCTTTTGTCGATATAACAAAAACAAATGTGAAATTTATTCATAAATTGTTTAAATTTCACCTTAAGATAAGTTAAAGTATAGACACAGGGAAATCCCACACAGGGTCCCCGTATCTGATTCTCCTACAGAGAATCTACAGAACAGAGGTTAGCCCAATGAATCAGAAAGAACAACGGAACAGCACAGCCCCGGCAGCGGAACAAACGCCGGAGAAAAAGACCACTTCCGTTTGGGAAGATCTTTTTCACCTGCTGCTGAAAATTCTGATTATTTTGCTGCTCTTTGTTCTGCTTTTTACGTTCCTTTTTGGCTTTACCCGCTACAACAATTTAGCAATGGAACCCTACGTTCGGGCGGGCGATGCAGTCATCTACTACCGACTGGACAAACGCTACGTAGCCACCGACCTGGTAGCACTGAAGTATCAGGATGAAGTGCATATCTTACGGGTGGTTGCCGTTGCCGGTGACACGGTAGATATCAAAGAGGACGGATTGTACATTAATGGGCACAGACAGCAGGAACCGGATCAAACACAGACGACCCTTCCGTATGTGGATCAGGTAGATTTCCCCATTACGCTGAAGCAAGGAGAAATCTTTCTGTTAGGAGACAACCGATCGGCTTCTACCGACTCCCGTGTCATGGGCGCCGTTAAGGCGGAGGACACGCTTGGTAAAGTCATGATGATTCTCCGACGCAGAAACTTCTAATGTCCCACAATGTACACAGCAAATACCCTTACAAACTGTATTAAATTTTTCCTTGAAGGAGGAACCCCAAATGAAGAAGACCCTATTAAAAAGATTCACCTCTGTTACCCTGGCAACAGCCTTGATTGGCACCATGGGAGTGGCTGCTTTTGCAGAAGACGCAGTAAACAATTCTGGCGCTGCTGCTGACAGCTACCTGATGAAGTATCTGGAAGTTGGCGAAGGTATTGCAATTCCTGATGAAACCTTTACCTTTACTTTCACGCAGACCAAGTATAACGGTGAAACCACTTATGCGGATACTTACAAAGCACCTATTTCTAATGTAACCATGAACACCAAAACTGGCACATGGACCCAAACCAATGATGCTGATGATGAAGGTTCCGTTTATCAGAAGAAAGCCATGTCCGACATTTTGCCGACTAAATTCCCGGCAGCCGGTGTTTACACCTACACCGTAGCAGAAACCAAGGGAACCACAGATGGTTTTACTTATGATGAACAGAAATATGTTCTGAACGTTTACGTTAAGAATGACGGGACCAAGACCGTTGAAGTAAAGAAGTCTACTGACGGCACCGCCGAAGGTGACAAGGTTGACGTAAAGAAGCAGGATCCGACTAAGGATGCTAAAGAAGAAACCGGTGACGGCGCAGTAGCCGTACAGGGTTTCACCTTTGACAACAAATATAAGAAGACCAACACCAAGACCGATGACAACACCGAAGGCTTCCTGAACATCTCCAAGACTGTTGCGGGTGACTATGGTGACAAGACCTACGGCTTTGAATTTGCAATTACCCTGACTGCTCCAAGACTTGCTGCAGCAGACGCAAAGGCTAAGTACAGCATTTACGATGCAGACGGCAACAAGACCGGCACCGGCACAATGACTTATGGTACTCCTCAAAATTTTGCCCTGAAGCATGGTGAAACCCTTCGCTTCTATGAAATTGAAGCAGGTACCAAGTACAGCGTAACTGAAAAGCTTAGCACTTCTGGCGTTACCAAGGCAGCAGAGTATAAGGCTTCCGCAGTAGCTACAAATAAGGGCGCAGCTGTAACAGTTCCTACTGTTGAAAAGCACACCGACCTTACCGTTGAAACTTATGTAATTGACGACAGCCTGGACACTAAGGACGATGTTGATTACACCAATACCTTTAATGATGATTCCGTATCTCCAACCGGTATCCTCATCAACAACGCTCCGTACATCATTCTTGCTCTGGTTGCTGCCGGCGGTATGACGTTCTACGTTGTTAAGAAGAGAAAGGAAAACTAAACACGCAATAAGCGGAACTAAGTTTTAACCTTGTGTAGACTTGGGGGCTGGGCCCGAAAGAGGGACCGGCCCCTTGAGTGCAACAGCTGAATCGCAGAAAAGGAAGGGAGAACGGCATGAAGGACATTTCTTCTGTTTCCAAAGCGGAACTGCGGGGAAAGAAAGCCGTTCGTTTTCTGGATAAGCTGACAGACGCCATTGTACTTGTCATTTTGGTGCTGCTGATTATTGTGGCAGGGTACGCCTGGTATGACTCTAACAGTGTGCATGAAAGTGCGGACAAGAGCCAGTTTCAGATGTACAAGCCCACTGAAGAGGACACCGACTCCTATGACGAACTGGTGGCCATTAACCCCGATGTTATGGGGTGGCTGACCCTGTATGGCACGGAGATTGATTACCCTCTGGTGCAGTCCAAGACAGGCAATGACGAATACCTTTCATTAAATGCAAAAAGAGAAGTAACGGCTTCCGGGTCCCTGTTTCTGGACTACCGGAACGCTGCTGACTTTACGGATTTTAACACGCTTATTTACGGGCACCACATGGCCGGTGAGGTTATGTTTGGCGGGATAGATAACTTCCTGGAAGAGGAGTATTTTAATTCCCACGAATATGGCAATCTTTTCTATGGCGGAAAAGACCACGGGCTGCAGATTGTTGCTGTGCTGGAAGTGGATGCGTATGACAATACTATCTACAGCCCGGCGCTTTCCGCGGAAAGCAGTCGGCAGAGCTACCTTTCCTATATTATGGAAAAGGCAACGTACTCCAGGGACGTGGGCTTAAGTACGTCAGACCACATTGTGGTTATGAGCACGTGCTCCACGGATATGACCAATGGCCGGTCCCTCCTGGTCGGGAAGATTCTGGACGAACCTGTTCCAGACCCGTTCCCGGAAGAGGAGAAGAACACGGGCACGGGCATAGATGTGTACCGCCTGACCCAGTGGCTGGAGAAGCTCCCGAAATGGGCATGGATTTTAATCCTGTTACTATTTATTTTGTTGATATATCTTTTTTCACGCCTACTTGACAACCGCAAGAGCAAGAAGTGCAAGGGCGCGCTGTCAGAGAAGGAGACAGAACATGAAAAACAGATCTAAACTAGTATCTATTCTGGTGGCGGTTGTTCTGTTGCTGGGGACCCTGGCTGTCAGCGTAAGCGCAGCTTACGTGGAGGCCACCAAGTGTTTGGTTATTGTGTCCCAGCATGTTACGGGCGATGTAGCTACTGACACCTATCAGTACCTCCTTGTTCCCGATGACGCAGACGTACCCATGCCGGACGGCGCCGGTACAGATGGATATGTCTTTTCCCTGAAAGGGAATGACAAGGTATCCATCTCTATTACCTACGCCAAGCCCGGCATATACGACTACAAGCTGTATCAGCTGAAGGCGGACGGCCAGCCGAACCCAGAGGCCGAAGTTTATGACTTTGGCATGATTGTAAAAAACGGGGAAGGAAACACCTTAGCCTTAACCCCGTATACTTGCGAGAATGACAACCTCATCCTCCACGAAAACGGCGTAGAATGCAATTACGCCATCCAGGGCACAGTTGCCCCGGAAACTACCACCCAGAAACAGACATCCGTAACGCAGACGCGCACGAATGTTAACACCAATGATGAATCCAACATTGGCCTCTGGCTGAGCCTGCTGGCCGTCGGCTTCATTGGTTTCTTTGCAGTCCTTTTCGTACTGCTGGGGCGGAAAAAACAAACAGGAGGGCGCAACGAATGAAACGTTCTTTTTCTACTAAAAATAAAAGCCATGAAGCGCTGAAGCGTGTCCTGGCTTTCTGCCTTTGCGCCCTCTTCGTTATTTCCGCCGTCCCCGTCGGCCTCCACTTTGCGTCGGCCGACGACAACCTCTCGGAGGCCAGCACTACCCTGAACGCGGTAGACGCCGAAGACACTACCGCTGCATCAGATGACACCACTACAGTGGACGCAGATACTACTGAACCTACTACAGCAGATGGCGCCACGCCGGAGCCTACAACGCAGGCCGCAGCGGAGGATGACGCTGCTGTGGACGGAAATAGTAGTTCGGAGGATACCACCGCTGC
>CAVFBE010000025.1:0-24431 GCA_963620745.1 Muribaculaceae bacterium
CGGTTTGGAGTAAATTAATTAGGCAGTGGTGTTACAAAAAAGCTTGACCACTACAATGGTTTGTAATCGAAGAAAGGGTGACTATACATGGAAATCTGGTGGTTTAGTCATCACAAAAGGTAATTTCTGTTTAAGAAAAAATTCAACTTCTTATGATAGGCTTGCATTGTAAGAAAGTACATTTTAGTCAGTGGCCTCCAGACAACACACCTTTAGCAGGTGCACTTTTAGCAGGCATACCTTTAGAGCAAGCACACCGTCAGGAAGGATACTGTTAGAAGAACAACAGAAAAGGCATATTTGAAAATTACTTAGAAGAAAAATAGCAAGGAGAAAAATGGCTTAACCCATTTTTTAGAAGAAGGCCATTTCTAGAAGTAATAACGTTGCAGAAATGATTTTGGAAGCGAATAATTTTGGAAAGGAGTAGTTAAGATGTTGGGTTTACTTGCAAAACTTGGTTGGTTCTTCGGCGTAAAGTTACCGGCATGGTTCCTGTTCAACCTATTCTTTGACTGGCCCTGGTAACTGCTTGGCATTTCCCTAGAAAAGTTCCTTTGAGAAATCAAGGGAACTTTTCCTATGATGTAATCCAGTAAGGAACAAACCTAAAATGGGACATACATTTACTGAAAATAACGTTATGGATACAGCTAATAGAAAAGCAGCCACAGGGATAGGCAACTACAAAAACCACTGCAGGAAGGAATTTAAGGTAAAAAGACCTAAGGGTGGCCACAAAAAAGTAGCCACGAAAAAGTAGCTACAAAAAATCGGCCACAAAAAATAGCCTCAGGAGAATGTTTTTAGAGAAGAGATAACATGAGTGGACAAGAGAAGGTGACTTTGGAACGGTAACTTACGAGAAGGCCACTACAGAAAGAAATCTAAAGTAAGAAGATCCAGCGAAGGTCAACTGCAGGAAGGTGCCAAAAGAAATGGCCTCAGGAAGGCGGCTTCAGGACGGTTCAACAAGAAATGGCTACCGGAAGGCAACCAAGAGAGGACAGTCACGTAAACGATCATCTTTTGAAAAAACAATTCAAGAAAACCGTGCAAAAAGACTGCGGTGAAGCCTCACAACATCAAAAAATAAGTAGGAATTATTCCTACAAATATGATATACTGAATCCAGTTTACTAAAGTTTCTTGAAGGAGGACTTTCCCATGCATATTACAAATGACATTGCCTACGTTGGTGTAAATGATAAGAAGATTGACCTGTTTGAAGGTTTATATGAAGTACCGAATGGAATGGCTTACAATTCCTATGTTATTTTGGATGAAAAGATTGCCGTTATGGATTCGGTAGAAAAAGACTTTAAAGAGGAATGGTTCAGCAATCTGGATAAGGTGTTGGATGGCCATACACCGGATTACCTGGTAGTGCAGCACATGGAGCCGGACCATTCTGCTAATATTGCTAATTTCTTAGACCGTTATCCGAATGCAACTGTGGTTGCTTCCAAACAGGCGTTTGCCATGATGAAAAACTTCTTCGGCACGGAATTTGAAGACAGAAGACTGGTAGTAGGGGACAAAGATACCTTACAGCTTGGTTCTCATGAATTAACCTTTTATACTGCTCCAATGGTACACTGGCCAGAAGTTATTATGACCTATGACAGCAAGGACAAAGTGCTGTTCTCTGCAGATGCGTTCGGTAAATTTGGAGCACTGGACGTGGAAGAAGACTGGGCCTGCGAAGCCAGACGTTATTACTTTGGCATTGTCGGTAAATTTGGCGCCCAGGTGCAGGCGCTTTTAAAGAAGCTGGGCGGTCTTGATATTCAAACCATCTGCTCGCTTCACGGGCCGGTATTGTCGGAAAACCTGGATTATTACCTTGGGCTTTATAACACTTGGTCCTCTTATGGCGTGGAAACAGAGGGTGTTTGCATTTGCTACACGTCTGTGTACGGTAATACCAAGCAGGCTGTGGAATTGCTGGCTGAAGAACTGAAGAAAGCCGGTTGCCCGAAGGTGGCCGTAAATGACCTGGCCCGGGAAGACATGGCAGAATGCGTTGAGGATGCGTTCCGTTACAGCAAGATTGTCTTTGCTACCACCACGTATAACGGCGGCATTTTCCCATTCATGCACACGTTCCTGTACAAGTTAACGGAACGCAATTTCCAGAACAAGACCGTAGCGTTTCTTGAAAACGGCACATGGGCGCCAACCGCAACCAAGGTTATGAAGGCCGCTCTGGAAAATTGCAAAAACCTGATCTATGCGGAGCACAACGTCACCATCCGCTCGGCACTGACAGAACAAAACAAAGAAGAACTTGCTGCCCTGGCGATGGAGCTTTCTAAATAAGAAAGAAGCCGGCTTGCAGAAAAAGGCGGTATAAAAGGATTTGCGTGAAGTTTATGCAATCGTGCCATAAAAAAGACCCGGAAAAGCAATTTAACCCTTGCTTTTCCGGTGGCTTTCCCTTATAATAAATCTCGCGCTTAAGAGCGCATTCATTTGACCGTATGGAGAGTTGTCCGAGCTGGTCGAAGGAGCACGATTGGAAATCGTGTAAACCGTTACAGCGGTTTCGAGGGTTCGAATCCCTTGCTCTCCGCCATACATCCACCGTAATTTAATTACGGTGGATTTTTTCTTGGGAGGAACCTTACGTTGGAAACAAAACGAGAAGAGAAAACAGCTGAAGAAGAAATAACAGAAAAAATAAAAGAGAAACCAAAATTCGTGTGCAGGGGAGAACTTGCACTGTTACTGGCTGTTGTTATTAACAGCTTTGGCGTAGTACTGATGCTGTACTCCGGCTCCGGTATCTCGGCAATCTCCAGTGTGCCATTTGCATTCTCAGAAGTGTTGCCCGTTTTGTCTTTGGGCACCTGGACCTATTTGTTCCAGGGCATACTGGTTATCAGCTTAATGATTCTGCGCCGTCGTTTTGTAGTGCAGTATCTTGGCAGCTTTGTAGTGGGCTTTGTTTTCGGAGAATTGCTGGATGCCCATGAAATGTGGATTACCGTTCTACCGACTGGCTTAGGCTGGCGCATTCTGTATTTTGTCATCAGTTACCTGCTGATCTGCTTTGGGATTGCTCTTTCCAACCGCTGCAAGCTACCGATTATTCCTACGGACCTGTTTCCACGGGAACTGTCAGAAATTATCGGTGCGGGTTATTCCAAGGTTAAAATTATATTTGATGTAACCTGCCTGGCTGTTACTGCAATTATGACACTTGTCTTTCTGAAACACTTGGACGGACTGGGCATTGGCACCATTCTGGCAGCCTTTACCATGGGTAAAGTGGTTGGACTGATGGGAAATCAGATGGATCAGAAATTACAATTTGTTTCGTTTTTGTCACAGCGGCAGAAGGGATAGAACAACATGACGAAAATACTATTTGTCTGCCACGGCAATATTTGCCGCAGTCCTATGGCAGAGTTTGTTATGAAAGATTTAGTAAATAAAGCCGGGCTGGCGGACCAGTTCCGGATTGCCTCTGCTGCTACCAGCACAGAAGAAATCGGCAATCCGGTGTATCCGCCAGCCCGGCGCAAATTGGCAGAGCATGGTATTTCGTGTGACGGTCATGCGGCGCGGCAACTGACTCGCCAGGATTATGATGCTTATGATTATTTAATTGGCATGGACAGCGCCAATTTCCGCAATATGAACCGCATTTGCGGAGGGGACAGGGACGGAAAAATTTCTTTGCTGATGGACCACACCAGTCGACCCGGCAGCGTGGCAGACCCCTGGTACTCCGGAGACTTTGAAGCCACCTGGCAGGATGTTTTGGAAGGCTGCCAGGGCCTTTTAAAAGAACTAGTTATGTAACAAGGCCCCCGTGGTCAGATAGGCAAAGGAAGCCGGAAGGTCAAAACCACAGTTGTGGTAGCCTGGGAAATACAGAAGTGGGGCGGAAACCTGCTCCGCTAAGTCTAGGCCTTCCTGATAAAGGAAGGTGTCTTTGCTGAGCTCGTTAACGGACAGGACAAGGGGCGCCTGCTTTAAGGCGTCCCAGTCCGGACGGTAGCGCAGCAAAGAAGGCAGGTCATAGCGGAAGAAGGTTTCCGCATCCGGAACAATGTTTTGCAGTTCCTCTTCCGTTGCCGCTCTGGCCCGGGGGTCCGGCTTGCTGAAGAAGGGAATAACCAGCTGCAAAGCAGCCAACAAATTGCCTTTTTCCGCAAGCGGCATAGCCTTTGCAAAAGCCTGATACATATCCGGGTTCCTGGCTTCCGAAAAATCCCATGCCGGTTCATTTAACAACAGCTTCTGAATCTGTTCCGGGTGCCGGCTTGCCAGTTCCATGGCAACCACACCGCCGTAGCTGTGCCCGACCACGTAAGCAGGCTGACTGCTGAAGTGGGACAGGAGGGCGGAGGCGTCTTTGGCATGGGTAGAAATTGCATCGCCCGTGTCAAGGGTTCCACTGTGGACATGTCCACGGCGGTTATAGCAGATGACATGGAACCACTGGGACAGAATTTCTGCCGTATCTTTATAAAAATCAGAGTCTGTGCAGGCGCCGTGAATTAACAGCAGCAGAGGGCCGGAACCGGACTCCCTGCCATAAAGCTTGGTGCCGTCAAAACTGGTAAAAGTAAATTCCTGATAATACATAAACAGGCCTCCCATTTTTGTTGCAAATTACTGAATACCGCTTGATTATAGCACAGTTTCTCCAGGCGGGAGCTTGGAAGAAACCGAAAAGTATGATAAAATAAAACCAGTCCGAAGAGAAACCCAATGAAAATATTGAGCCACTCTTGCGGGCTTTTTATTTTATTGTCCAAACCGCTTTATAAGGGGAAAGGAAGCAGTGCGGGCAGGAAGGATGGTGAAGGAGTGAATCAGAAATTAAAAGAAAAACTAATTGAATCTGTTTCTGCCGTTTTGCCGATTACGGGAATTGTCCTGTTACTTAGCGTGTTCCTGGTGCCAATTGACCTTGGCATCTTCGGCCTGTTCCTGACCGGAGCAACCATGCTGATTATAGGTATGGGCTTTTTCCAGCTGGGCGCAGAAATGGCAATGATTCCGCTGGGAGAAGGAATCGGTGTTCAAATTGCCAAACGAAAGAAAATTTTAGTGGCCCTGGTGACAGGGTTCCTTATGGGTGTTATTATCACGGTATCGGAACCGGATTTGCAGGTGCTTGCCAGTCAGGTGCCATCCATTCCGAACCTTGTTCTTATAATTACAGTGGCTGTCGGGGTTGGACTGTTCCTTGCCCTGGCCATTGTGCGGATTCGTTACCGAATCAGCTTGTCTGTTTTGCTTATTATTTTGTACGGCATTATTATTGTGGTTTCCTGGCTTGTCCCTAAGGAATTCCTGGCCGTTGCCTTTGACTCCGGCGGGGTAACTACAGGCCCTATGACCGTTCCGTTTATTATGGCCCTTGGCATTGGACTTACCTCCATGCACAGTGACAAAAACGCCTCCGGAGACAGCTTCGGCTTAGTTGCGCTTTCCAGCGTTGGACCCATCCTTGCGGTCATGATCTTAGGCTGTTTCTTCCACCCGACGGATACCGCGTATTCGTTAACAGACGTGGAATCGGCCATTACCACGCGCGATGTAGCCCGTATCTTTGCGGTAGGGCTTCCTTCCTATGCAGAAGAGGTTTTCATTTCACTTCTGCCCATTGTCTTAATGTTTATTGTTTTTCAGCTGGCAACCCATCGTTTCCATGGTCGTCAGCTAAGACGAATTATTGTTGGTCTTCTTTATACCTATGTGGGCCTTGTTCTGTTCCTTTGCGGTGCCAACGTCGGCTTTGCCCCGGTAGGCGCCTATCTTGGAAAGGCACTGGCTTCGTCTGCCTTCCGCTGGCTACTGATTCCCATTGGTATGCTGATTGGGTACTTCATTGTAAAAGCGGAACCGGCCATTCAGGTGTTAAACCATCAGGTAGACAGCATTACCAACGGTGCCGTTTCTGTTAAAATGATGAACCTTTGTATGTCCATTGGTGTCTCCATTAGTGTGGGACTTGCCATGACACGGGTCCTGACCGGAATTTCCATTCAGTGGTTTGTCATTCCGGGATACCTTATTGCGTTAATTCTGTCCCGCTTTGTGCCGGACATTTTTGTGGGAATTGCCTTTGACTCCGGTGGCGTTGCCAGCGGACCCATGGCTTCCACGTTTTTACTTCCGCTCAGCATCGGCGTTTGTGAAGCCCTTGGCGGAAACTTAATGACGGATGCATTCGGCGTAGTTGCCCTGGTTGCACTAACCCCGCTGATTGCCATTCAGTTAATGGGTCTTGTTTACAAATTCAAACTGTCCAAGAAGAAAAAGCCAACCGCTCTGGCACTTGAAGATGACAGTGACCTGATTGTTGATCTGGAGGAGAGTGAACCAAATGGATAAGGAAAAGAAATTGTCCTTTCGGTTGTTACTACTGATTTCTACCCCGAAGCTTGCGGAAAAAGCATCCCATTTATTTCAAAAAGACAATCTGCCGTTGCAATACCGCTTTTGTGCAGAAGGAACCGCGTCTGATGAAGTCATGGACATGCTGGGTTTAGGCGGGACCGATAAAAGTATTTTAATGACCATGCTGCGGAAAGAGCAGGCTTCTGTTCTTATGAAGCAGCTCCATTCAGAGTTAAAGCTGGATACCGTAAACAGTGGCATTGCGTTTACGGTTCCCATGAACGGAGTAAATAATTTAATTTTGCGGTTGTTATCTTCTCAAACAGAAGAAGCTGAATCGCCCCTGAACGAACGAAAGGAAGAAGAATCCATGGTGGAAAAATATACTTTGATTTTGGCTGTGGTAAACAGAGGCTTCAGCGGCGATGTTATGGAAGCCGTGCAGACAGCCGGAGCCAAAGGCGGCACAGTCATTCGCAGCCGCAGCATTGGCAATGATGAAAATGAAACAGACCTTTGGGGCCTTTGTGCGCAGGAGGAAAAGGAAATTGTCCTGATTCTTGCGGAATCGGAAAATAAGGTAGCCCTGATGAAATGCATTGGGGAGCACTGCGGTATGCATAGTCAGGCGCAGGGAATTGTTATGTCTGTACCGGTGGATACCGCCATCGGTTTATGATCCCGAAAGCACGGCAACCCGGTAGGAACAGTCTGGACAGTACCGCCAAGCGGACTATCTTCTATGTCCTGCTGACTATTCTGGCTGCTGTGCTTTGCGGAAATTTACATGGGGCTGCCTTCGGATTTCTCCGGGCGTTCCTTTATATTGGGCTGTTCTCTTACTGGGGAATTACGCTGTATCGCAGAGTCATCCAGACCCAGGTGCGCCGCGCGCTGACCTGGATTGCCTTCTTAATGGTGTTCTGGATTTTTGTGCGCACGCTGAAGTATCTGCTGATCCGGGACCCGGATGTAACACGGCAATTGTGGTATTTGTATTATCTGCCTATGCTGTTTATTCCGTTTCTGTCGGTTCTGGTTGCGCTTTCCCTCGGCGAGCCAGCCCATTACCGTCTTCCAAACTGGTCTTTGTTTTGCGGCATACCGGTTCTTGCTTTGTTTTTACTGGTTCTGACCAATGACTTTCATCAATGGGTGTTTCGCTTTCCGGAAGATGCCATTGTCTGGACGGACTACAGTAACTACACCTACGGCGTGGGTTATGCTGCTGTTTTTCTTTGCATGGTGCTTTGCGCTTTTGTGGCCATTAGTATCATGCTGTATAAATACCGTGGGCCAAAAGAACAGCAACTCCGGTGGACACCGTTTGTTCCCGTGTTGCTTTCGGTTGCATACAGTATTTTGTATGCCTTTGGGGTATTTCAATCGGGCACCTTCCTGGGACGGCTGTTTGGAGACTTAACCGTGGTTCAGTGTCTGCTGTTTGCGGCCACGCTGGAATGCTGCCTGCAGAGTGGGCTGATTGCTTCCAATACCAGTTATGCCCGGCTTTTCCGGGCTTCTTCTGTCGGCATGCAGATTACGGACCAGGATTACAATGTAAAATATGCATCTGCCTTAGCAACGCCCTGGCCAAAGGACATTTTGCGGAAAACGGAAGCAGGGGAATATCGTGTCAATGAAAGTACCCTGCTGAAGGGCCGCACCGTCCGGGGCGGGCATGTTATCTGGCAAAAAGACGTGTCGGAACTGCTGAAGGTGAAAGATGCGCTGGAAAATACCCGGGAAGAACTACAGGACCGGATTGCACTTCTACGGGAACAATATGCCAGGGATGTCAAACGGCATAAACTGGAAGAACAGAACCGGTTATATGACCTGGTACAGCGGGAAACGCAGCGCCAGTTAAAGGAAATAGAGGAACTGTCAGATCAGCTTTCCAGGGCAGCAGACCATCCTGTAAGACAGCAGGCACTTCTTCTTCGCATTGTGGTTCTTGCCACATACATTAAACGCCGGAAGGATATGGTTCTTGCAGCGGACCGGTACAGTCTGCTTCCTGCCGGAATTCTGGAAAGCGCGCTGCGGGAATCCTGCAGTAATCTGTCCTTTGCCGGTACCGAAGGAAATGTGTATGTGCCGGATGGAAAACTTAACTTTCCTATGCAGGAAGTGCTTTCTGCGTACGAATTCTTTGAAGATGCGCTGGAACTTGCCTTAGATGGAATTACCTATTTTTACGTAACCCTTTCGTCCGGGGACAATGGATCCTTCGGGTTACACTTTCACTTTGAATGTACAGCTGACTTAAGTAATCTGTCAGAAAAAAATACAGCGGCAACCTTGGAACAGACAGAGGACGGATGGTTTGTGTCTTATCCGCTGACAGCAGGGGGGTATGTTCTATGACAGGACTCTTCTCTGTTTTATGCCTTCTTTTGTTTTATCTGGTTTGGACCTATGACTGTCGTAAAACGGCCCTGTGGATTGGAACCGCATATTTTACTGTTGTCCTATTTGTCTTCTTTGTACTTCTGTATACCAACACATTCCCGGACTGGTGGAAGCCATCCCTTCTCTGGCCGGCAACCTTTTTGCTGGCCGGTGCAGTTTGTACTTTGCTTTTCCTGAACTGGAAGCGGGTACAGCAGAATCTTTCCGGAATCAGCATAAAAGAGGCCATGGACAATTTACCTATGGCAGGGTGTTACTTTCTGGAGAACGGCAGGGTAAAAATCTGTAACCGCCAAATGTATCAGTTAATTTTTTCCGCAACCGGACAGGAATTACAGTCTTATCAGCAATTGCGGGACACCCTGGAATATGCCGTCCCGAAAACCGCAGATGGCTCTTATTTATTTCCGGATCAGACGGTTTGGAGTTTTGCGGAACGGCAGTTGCAGGAAGATGGTATTTCCTATACAGAGGCCATTTTATTTAACGTAACAGACCTGTATTATGCCAACGAAGAACTGACTACGGAAACACAGGAATTACAGCGGATTAATCAGAAACTGCAAAAGATGTATGCCCGTGCCGAAGACCGAATCCGGGAACGGGAATACCTGCATATAAAAATGAAAATCCATGACCAGATTGGGAAAAGTCTGACTGTTATCCGGCAGTTCTTACAAAAGGATTTGCCGGAAGAACCCATGAGAAAACAGCTGCAGAATTTATCTGTGGCGGTGGGTACGCTGGTGTACTCTCCGGATGCGGACAGCGCAGACCCGTATGACGTTTTGTTATCGGAAGCAGCTGATCTGGGTGTGGAAATTACGTTGGACGGCATGCTGCCACTGGAACCGTCTTTGTATGATCTGACGGTTGCCGCTACACGGGAATGTCTGACCAATTGTGTCCGGCACGCGCATGGATCTACGGTTTTTCTGTCTGTGCAGGGTCTGCCGGGCGGTTACCGGATTACGCTCCGAAATGATGGCGTACAGCCCAAAGAACCCATTGTAGAGGGCGGCGGTTTGTCTACCCTGCGGCGGTGCGTGGAAAGTGCCGGCGGTGCCATGCAGGTTGTTTCTATGCCATCCTTTTTATTACAGCTTACCTTTTTACGGGAGGAGATGGACCTTTGAAAACGCAAGTCCTGGTTGTGGAAGACAACAAATACATGCTTCATTTTTTATCAGAACTGGTTCAAAAACAGGAACCGTATGTCCTGGCCGGGGAACTCAGAGATGCCGACCAGGTTCTTCCATTCTGTAAAAACGAAAAGGTCAATCTGATTCTGATGGATGTGCAGACCTTACATGGCCACTCCGGTCTGTCTGCGGCACAAAAGGTCCGGGAATCCTATCCTGACATAAAAATCCTTGTGGTTACTTCTTTGGTAGATCCGGAAGTGCTGCGCCTGGCCAAGGAATATGGCGTAGACAGTCTTTGGTATAAAGACCACGGGGAAGAGGAAATACTGGATGTCATGGAACGGACACTGGCAGGAGAATCTGTTTTTCCTGACCGTTCCCCCAATGTGGAAATCGGGAAAGCTTGGTCTGACGATTTATCCGACATGCAGAAGAAAATTCTGCGTTTGTATATCCAGGGGAATTCCTATGCTGCCATTGCCAGAAAGTGCTTTATTGAAGAAGTTACCGTAAAATACCATATGGGACAGATGATCCAGAAATGCGGCTTTCAGACCAAACAGCAACTGGTTGCTGCCGCCATAGACAGCACGCTGATTACCAATATTTCTTGCTCTTGACCACAAGATATGGTATCTTGAAGGGGAACCATATTTTGTGAAAAGGGGTAGCCGTATGAAATGTCCATTTTGCGGATGTGAAGACAGCAAGGTAATTGATTCTCGCCCAACAGACGAAGGAGAACGCATTCGCCGCCGTCGGGAATGTACTGCCTGTGGGAAGCGTTTTACCACCTATGAAATTATTGAAACAGTACCACTGATTGTGGTTAAGAAGGATAATTCCCGGGAACAGTTTGACCGCAACAAGTTGTATAACGGTATTTTGCGTTCCTGTGAAAAACGTCCGGTATCCGTGGATCAGATTGAACGGATGGTAGATGAAATTGAAACCACCATTCAGAACTCCCTGGAAAAGGAAGTTACCTCCAAAAAGATTGGGGAACTGACCATGGATAAGCTGAAAGACATTGACGAAGTGGCTTATGTCCGCTTTGCGTCCGTGTATCGTCAGTTTAAGGATATTAATACCTTTGTGGAAGAAGTTACCAAGTTATTGCAGGAAAAATAAACACAAACAGGCCGGTTGTCGTTGAATACAACCGGCTTTTTGTATAGAATGGAGTTTATCCAAAAGGAAAAATTTGAAAAGTGAGGGACAGAAATGAAATCAAGTGTAAAATGGCCAACCAAGGAAGTCAAAAATCTTGGTGAAGAGGTCAATTTGGAACGGGTTTGTGACCATCTTTCCCATGCCATCCAGTTCAAAACCATTTCCAGAGTCAACGAAGATGACGTGGACTGGAATGAATTTGAAAAATTCCATGCGTATTTGGAACAGGCCTATCCGTTAGTTCATCAGAACCTGGAACTGACCCACGTGGGCAAAGCCGGATTGGTTTATTACTGGAAAGGAAAAGATGAATCCCTGGATCCGGTTGCATTTTTGTCCCACCAGGACGTGGTCCCGGTAGAACCGGGCACCGAAGGGGACTGGGAACATGACCCGTATGAAGGATACAATGACGGTAAAATCATCTGGGGCCGTGGTGCTCTGGATATGAAAAACCACCTGATCTGTGTTATTGAATCCGTAGAATGTCTGCTGGAAGACGGCTACCAGCCGGAACGTGGCCTGTATCTGCTCTTTGGTTACAACGAAGAAATTGTAGCCGGAGATAAGAACGGTGCTGAAAAAATTGCAGACTATCTGGAAGAAAAGGGTGTTCATCTGGATTCTACCGTAGACGAAGGTGGCGCCATGATTTCCGTCAACTTCAAGCCGATTGTTAACACTACGCTGGCTGGTATCGGCGTAGGGGAAAAGGGTTATGCTGACTACAAGGTAACGGTAAAAGGAAAGGGTGGCCACACTTCTGCACCGCCAGCCTCTACCGCCCTTGGCAAACTGTCTGCCAAAATTGCAGAGTTTGAAAAGCATCCGTTCCCTGCAAAAATTCCGCCGTACTTCCTGAACCTGATTCAGGAATTCGGAAAGAAGCTGCCGTTCCCGCTTAGCTTAGTGGTTCGTAGCTTAGGCCTGGCAAAGCCGCTGCTGAAGAAAATCCTTTGCAGCATTCCGGCCAGCGCCTGCTTTGTCCGTTCCTGTTTTGCCGTAACCATGGCAGAAGCCTCTGATACAGCCAACCAGTTGCCACAGCAGGCTTCCTGTGTTATCAACTTCCGTATGTTCCCGGGTTTGACGGTAGAAGGATGTGGTAAGTACATTCAGAAGTACATGGGAAAAGACGTAGAACTGGAAGTTCTGAAAAGCAAAGAAGCTTCCGCAATTTCGCCGACTGACTCGCGCGCATACAAGACCCTGGAAAAAATTACCAAGCAGATGGTACCGAACGCCATTGTCAGCGAATTCATGGTTATGGGTGGAACAGACTCGTACCATTATGAAAATATCTGTGAAAATATTTATCGCTTTGCTCCGTTTGCCTGCTCTCCGGACCTGCTGATGACCACCCATGGCACCAATGAACGGATTCCGGTTGAACAGCTGGGCATTGGTGTAGCCTTCTTCAAGACCTACATGAAGGAAATGACCAAAGAATAAAATTGTTAGTACGGAACTGCACGAAGAGGTGAGGAAATGGAACCGATTTACGTTACCGGCCATAAAAATCCGGATACGGACTCTATTGTTGCGGCAATTGCTTACGCAGAATTGCGAAATGCCTTAGGTGACCGGCAATTTGTACCGGCCCGGCTGGGACACATCAGCAGCGAAACCAAGCGCGTGCTGGAACTTTTTGATGTCCAGCCGCCCATGCTGATCAGCAATGTCAGAACACAGGTTAAGGATTTATCCTATGATACGCCGCCTATTTTAGACCGGAAGGTTACCCTGCGGATGGCTTGGGAAAAGCTGCAGTCGGAAACGGAACCCGTAACCGCAATCCCGGTTGTGGATGCCGACCAGCATCTGTATGGCATGCTGACCTCCGGGGACATTGCCGCCTTTACCATGAAGACCATTGAAGACCTTAATCTTTATGATGTTCCGGTTTTCAATCTGCTCAGTGTGCTGGAAGGACAGATTGTCAACAAAGTCCGTGAACTGCCGGATGCGGTTACCGGTGAAGTGCTGGTAGCAGTTCCGGTAGCACGGGAAGATATGCTTTTCTCCAACCCGAATAGCATTGTAATCTGCGGACAGCAGCCGGATATGGTAAGGCATGCCGTGGAAATTGGTGCCCAAGTGGTTATTGTTTGCCAGGCGGATGTTACGGATGAAATGCGTAACATGAAAACGGACACCTGCATTATTTCTACTCCGTTGGATGTCTGCCGTGCTGCCCGGTTAATTCATTTGGCCGTTCCGGTAGAACGGGTTTGCTCCCGGAAGAACATCAAGTGCTTCCATCTGGATGACTATCTGGATGACGTAAAGGGCGCTGTGCTGAAATCCCGTTTCCGTGCGTATCCCATTTTGGATGACGAAGAGCACGTGGTCGGCACCCTGGGCCGGTACCACTTAATCCGCCCCAAACGGAAAAAGGTGGTTCTGGTGGACCACAATGAAGCATTCCAGTCTGTCCCTGGTCTGAACCAGGCGGAAATTGTGGCCATTATTGACCACCACCGCTTAGGGGATATCCAGACCGGAAACCCCATTTTTGTCCGGAATGAACCGCTGGGTAGCACAGCCACCATTCTTGCCAATATGTATCAGGAAAACGGCGTCATGCCGTCCCAAAAGATGGCTGGCCTGCTGGCGTCTGCCATTATCTCCGATACGGTTATGTTTAAGTCCCCAACGTGTACAGAAACAGACCGCATTATTGCAGAGCGCATGGCTCACATTGCCAACATCAGCTTGGATGCCCTTGGCGGTAAAATCTTCACCACATCTTCCATGGACAAACCACTGGAAGAAACGCTCTTTACCGACTTCAAGGATTTCTCGGTTTCCGAAAAGAAAATCGGCATTGGCCAGGTTACCACACTGAATTCGGATGACTTTGTCTGCCAGAAGGAAGAAATTCTGAAAACCATGGGCCAGAAGAAGGTGGACGGTGCCTATGACCTGATTATGGTCATGATTACGGACGTGTTAAAGTCTGGCTCCACGCTCTTCTTCCTGGGCGATGAAGAGCTCATCCAAAACGCCTACGGCGTTGAGCCATCTGACAATGAAGTATTCCTTCCGGGCGTCATGTCCAGAAAGAAGCAGATTGTGCCGAAGCTGACGGAAGCGTTAGACTAAAGAAAGTATTAGATGAAATAATGAGAAAAGGACAGGCCGTGTGGTCTGTCCTTTTTGCGTAGTTCTTTACTTATTTCATGGAATCCAATTCTTCCAGCTGCTGACGCAGAATCTTTGGCAGAGTCAGTCTGCTGACGCTGCTTCCGTTTGCGTTTAAAGATGGGAGAGTGGTTATATTTTTCAGCCCATAAAAGCTGTTGTAGCGGCAAAGCAGTTCTTCTGCGGCCGCTTTTTTATTTTTGCCGGGCTTTTCATGAAGGCCTTCCAGCAGTATGGTCACCTCTTCTGCTGGTGAAATCCTGATTTGTAAAGAGCTGTCCGGATTGGTGCTACTCTGCAACGTTGTATCTGCAGTGACGTTTTTTTTCGGGTCAATCGGTTGGCCATTGATTTGGATTTCTTCAGCACCTTCCAGATTTCGGAAGGTCAGAAGGGCTTCTTTTTGTAGATTGGACACGGTAAAGCGGAGGCTGCTTTCCTCTACAGTGACCGTGAAGTCCGTTAAGGTGTATTTGCCGTTCAGGTAATCATTGGTTACGCCGTCATCATCATACAATTGGAAGCTGCCATTGCCGTTAAAAATCCAGAGTTCCAGCTGGTCTTTGTCATATCCTTCCAAAGGAAGAATGGCACCTTCTTTGGCCAGTACAGGAATGCTTTCCGGGCCGCGGAACAGGGTTATCTTTTTACCGCCGGCGTAGACGTCACCGGTAAAAAGATCTGTCCAGTTCCCAGCAGGGAGCCATGCCGTGGCACCGGAAACGTGGGCGTGCTTGTCCAGCGGCTCTGTAATAGGAGCACAGATAAGCTCGGAACCGAAGAAATATTCATTCGGTACCGTGTAAGCGTCCGGCTCCTCCGGCGCGGCATAGTACATAGGCCGGATCAGCGGTATACCTTCCGTATGGCAACGATAGTTCATGGTGTACAGATACGGAATCAGCCGCTGCCGGAATTGCAGAGCCTGCACGGCAAGCCGCTTGGTTTCCGGTGCATAATTCCATGGCTCTTTTCCGGCCAGTGCGTTGTTGGACGAGTGCATGCGGTTAATCGGGGAAAAGACGCCAAATTGTAACCATCTGAGGTAGAGGTCGTCATCATGGACGCCGCCCCGGTGACCACCGATATCATGGCTCCACCAGGTGTAACCGATGTTGGATGCGGTGGCAGTAAAATACGGCTGGAAGCGCAATACGTTCCAATAAACGGCGGTGTCTCCGGAAAATCCAAGGGGATACCGGTGGGAACCCGGTCCGGCGTACCGGGACAGAATTAACGGCCTTGCGCCGCTTTTCTGGCGGTCTAAGAAGTGGTAATGGTTCAGTGCCCACAAGGGGTCCAGACCTTCTACCTGGGACTGCTTTCCCTGTTGCCAGTCAATCCACCAGAAATCCACACCGTCTTTTTCATATCCGTGGTGTAAATATTTGAAGTATCCTTCCAGAATCTTCTTACTGGAGAAGTCTAAGGGAATGGGTGTTTTCTTTTTGGGATCCATGCCCAGAAAAGCGGCATAGGCCGGATAGGCGTCTTCGTAAAAGCGGCATCCTTTGGCAGGGTGCACATTTAACGTGACTGCCAGGCCCTGGCTTTTCAGTTCCTGCAAAAAGCTCCGGTAATCAGGAAAAAGCTCTGTATTCCAACTGTAGCCGGTCCAGCCGGGCATCAGATCCGTTGGAGAGTGGGGCAGTCCTTTCGGTCGGGCGGCTTTGCCAAACCGCTTGGTAACATCTGTCCAGTGCCAGTCCATATCAATGGTGGCAACCGTTAACGGAATGTGCTCTTCCTGAAAGCGCTTCATTAAGTTCAGATATTCCGGCTGGCTGTAAGCGTGGTAACGGCTCCACCAGTTGCCGAAAACGTATTTCGGTAATAGCGGCGGCATGCCGGTTAAGCGGAAGAAATCCCGCAATGCTTCCTGATAGGCGTGGCCATAGGCAAAGATGTAATAATCTTTGCCGCCCGGCTGCCGCCCTAAGGCGTTTTCGGCAAGCATGGGGAAGCCATCTTCCCGCAGCACCAGGGAGCAGCTGTCATCTAAAACGGCAACGCCGCCCCGGGAAAGGATGCCGTCCTCCAACGGCACCGGCCCGTAGCTCATGTCAAGCGTCCGGGCCGTGCCCTTCAGGTTCCCTTTTTTAAAATCCGTTACGGTTTTCGGATATCCGGTTGGCTTTCCCCGGAAGATAACCTTTTCCAAATGCCCGTCCTTCTTCCGCAGGACGAAGGACGCGGTTTCTGTCCTCACGGTAACCGTAGAATGCTTTTCTTTTACCGAAAAATCTACCGCCGGAAAAACCCGGTGCCACACGCTTTGTGTGGGCAGATCACAAAAAATAGAATCTGCCTGATATTCTACGCGTAGGAGGGATTCCGTCAGAATGCTGACTCGCAACGGACCGGCCACAAAAGTTTGCGCTTCCGGTGTTCTGCTGTCCGTATGCAGGGAAAAGGTTTCTTCAAAGTAACTCATGGGTAACATCCTCAAATCTTCATGGCAACGTCCCAGGCGCGCCAGATTACGGTGCGCAGGTTGCCGACTTTATTGCAGTCTCCAACATAATAAGTGTTACCGGATTTTTTGGCAATTGGCGTAGGTGTATAGCCGGTGGAGTAAACCACATTGTCATACGGAATGCGTTCTTCTCTGCCGTCTTTGCCGACAACGACAACTTCCGTGTCCGTAATTTCCTTGGTTTTGGTGTTCAGGTAAACCGGGACATGGTTGGCCTTGAAATAATCCCGCAGGAAGGAGGAGTTGGCCAGGCAAAGGTTCTTAATGGACATCAGGTCGTCCATCATTTCAACAATGGCCGGATCCTTTCCCTTGCGATGCAGGTCAAATGCAATTTCCGAGCCGGTCTGTCCACCACCAATGACTACCACTTTGTTGCCGACTTCGGCACCGTTCAGATAGGTGACGGCATCCATGGCTTTTTCAATGCCCGGAATGGGTGGTACTTTGGCTTTGGAGCCGGTGGCAATGACAATGACATCGGCGTCCAGCTGGGACAAATCCGTAATTTCCGTATGGAAGTGAACCGGAATATCCAGCTTCTTTACCTGCAGTCGGAACCAGTCAATCAGCTGCTTGTCATTTTCTTTGAAGTCCGGTGCGGCGGCCGGAATGAATACGCCGCCAAGGACATCGGACTTTTCATAAATAACCGGGTCATGGCCGCGGAGCTTCAGGACACGGGCACATTCCATGCCGCCAATTCCGCCGCCGATGACGGCTACCTTTTTCGGGTGCTTCGTTTTTACAATCTTATATTTCTTGGACTGCATGGTAGTCGGGTTGACTGCGCAGCGGCACATATGCATAGAGTCATTCAAGTCCTGGTCACACGCAGACTTGCCGTGCTTGGCCATGTCAAAGCAGGCATTGTGGCAGCAGATGCAGGGGAGAATTTCTTCTTCCTTGTCTTCTATCATTTTGGTAACCCAGGCCGGGTCCGCCAGGAACTGGCGGCCAACGCCCATGGCATCAATTTTGCCGTCGGCAATGGCCTTGGCAGCCACGTCCGGCGTCATGCGGCCTGCGCAGACAACCGGAATGTCTACAAACTGGCGGATGTGTGCCACATCTTCCAGATTGCAGTTGGTTGGCATATACTGCGGCGGATGTGCCCAGTACCAGGCGTCATAGGTGCCGTTGTCACAGTTCAGCATGTCATATCCCACATCCTGGAAGTATTTAGCAGCTTTTTCCGCTTCTTCCATGGTGCGTCCTACTTCCGTGTATGTTTCACCGGGCACCGCACCGGACTGGAATCCCTTGGTCTTGGAAACAACCGAGAAACGAAGGGAAACAGGGTAGTCCTTACCGCATTTCTTCTTGATTTCCTGGCAGATTTCCACCGGGAAACGGTATCTGTTTTCAAAGGAACCACCGTATTCATCCGTGCGGTAGTTGGTATAGGGGAGTGTAAACTGGTCCAGCAAATATCCTTCGTGAACCGCGTGAACTTCTACGCCATCCACACCGGCTTCTTTACAGAGGCGGGCTGTCTCGCCAAAGGCATAAATAATGTCGTCAATCTGCTTCTTGGTCATGGCCTTGGTGGTAACGTCTTCAGCCCAACGGTTCGGCAGTTCAGACGGCGCTGTGGTCAGGTATTCCGGGTCCATAATGGGCTTGGCGATGGTGCCGATGACCTTGTTATTAATCATCATGGTCATCATGGCGGAAAGGGCCATGGAACGGCCAAATCCGGCGGTCATCTGTACAAACAGTTTTGCTCCGGTGGCATGCACTTCGTCCATGAATTTCTTCAGCTGTGCAAACTTCCACTTGTGCTGATACAGCCAGGCACCCATCATAATGTCCTTGACCGGCGCAATGCCCGGGATAATCAGGCCAACATTATTTTCGGCAATGGTTTTCAGCAGCTTGGCGGCCTCTTTGTCAAAGTGGTTGGGCTCTGTCCATCCGAAAATGCAGGTGCCGCCCATAGGGGCCAGCACAATGCGATTCTTAATTTCACAGTTCCCGATTTTCCAGGGGGTAAACAGCGCTTCGTATTCCTGTTTCATGTGACATAACCTCATTTCTTCTATTTTGGAATCACGCTTTCTGTTAAAAAAATAACAGCTCTTCCCTTTAATAGTAGTCTATTTTGAACCGTCTGGCAATTGGAAAGACCGGTTCGTCCGATTTGCACGCAAAAAAAGAAGGCGCTCCTGCAGAGCACCTTTCTTTATCCTGTTCTTTTGGGCAAGTTTGTTTCCCGGGTTCGGTTTCTTTTGGGCGAGTCAGCTTTCTTCCGTTTCTTCCGGGTTTTCTTCTGCATTTTCGGCATTTTCTGCTGTTTCATCTTTGACATCTGTAGGCTCCTTCTTCTTGCGGAAGATGATGAGCTTAGAGAAAATGTAGTTCAGGATGACAACCAGAATGGAAACCAGAATTTTTGCCCAGGCGCCTTTGACACCGAAAATGGTCTGGTCCATGCCGATGCCGACTAGGAAGGGGACACCGACCCATTCCAGAACGCCGGTGGCCAGACGGGCGGTAACAAAGGTGACAATTTCTTTCCAGACAATGGAGGGCTTCCAGGATTTGGACTCAAAGACCCAGAGCTTGTTGGTGACGTAGGCAAAGGCTACGGCAAAAATCCAGGAAAGGACATTGGCAATGCTGACGGTGGTGGTTGTGCCAAGGTTTGTCTTTTCCAGCAGAAGGGCAAAGATAGCGTAACTGCCCCAGCTGACCACGGTGGTCAGAACACCGAAAATAAGGTAGGTAATAATTTCTTTATATTTTGTCCAGAGTGCTTTCAGCTTTTCCATTGTGGGATTCTCCGTTTCTGCTTATTTGTCGGCGTTTAAGTCAAACAGGGCTTTCAGACCTTTTAACAGCAGGGACTTGTCTACTACCATGTCATGCTTGCAGTAATTGCAGATGTCAGACAGGCCGCCGGTGGCCAGGATGGTCTTGGCCGGCGTGGAAAGTTCTGCATTCATGCGGTCAATTAAGCCGTCCAGCATATCCGCTGTGCCATAGACTAAACCGGAACGCATACTGTCTACAGTATTTGTACCAATGGCATGCTTAGGGACGTCCAGGCTGATTTGTGACAGCTGGGATGCACCCTTGGCCAAGGCATCCAGGGACAGGCGGACGCCTGGGGAAATGGAGCACCCAAGGAAGGCCCCGTTTTGGTCTATGACGCTGATCTTGGTGGCAGTGCCAAGGTCTACCACCAGTGCAGGTAAGGTGTAATATGCTTTGGCGGCAATGGCTCCTGCCACCAGATCCGAGCCAAGACCGGCCGGGTCATCTACTTTAATATTGATTCCGGTTTTTAAGCCCGGCCCAACTAAAAACGGGGCCGTTCCGGTGACCATTTCCACGGCTTTCCGTAACGCGGTGGTCAGCTCCGGTACAACCGAGCTGATGACCGCCCCGCGGAAGTCCGCTTTGGAAAGGCCGTACATCTGAAAAATGCTTTTAAAGGAAATGGCAAGCTGGTCTTCGGTCATAGTGGTGTCCGTTGCCAGTCTGGCTGTAAAAATTAAATCATCTGCGTTATATACGCCAAGGGTAATGTTGGTGTTACCCGCATCAATTGCAAACAGCATGGGAAAAAACCTTTCTGAAAAAACAGTGTTAAAAACACCGTGATTATAATACAAAAGGTGCGGAATGGCAACGAGTGTCAATTGACTTGCCCTAAGGGTACGGTATAAAATATTCCTTGAATAAAAATGCAAATTAGGAGGCATTTGAAATGGCAGTTATTAAAAAAGAATTTTTCTATCCGTCCTCTTGCGGGAATTGCAACATTCATGCAATTTCCTGGAAGCCGACGGAAGAACCGAAGGCAGTAATTCAGTTTGTTCATGGTATGGCGGAATACGGAAACCGTTATGAATCCATGGCCAAGTACTTTGCCGAGCATGGATATGCTTTTTATATTAATGACCACCTGGGTCATGGCAAATCCATCAACGAAGACTATGAACTGGGCTACTTCGGAGAAAACGAAAACGGTCATGTCTTTGTAGACGACGAAAAGAAGTTAACTGACATCATTAAGATGGAAAACCCGGGTAAGCCGGTTGTTATTTACGGCCACTCCATGGGTTCCTTTATTACCCGTGTATATCTGAGCAAGTATGGCAATGACGTAGATGCTGCTGTTGTCTGCGGTACTGCCGGCCCGAACCCGGCCATCGGCGTTGCCAAGTTCCTGACTTCCATCCTGAACAAGACCAGCCCTCATAAAGGCGGCAAGCTGATGAACAAACTGGCTTTCATGGGCTGGAACGGCAAGACAGAAAAACGGACCACCTTTGACTGGCTGTCTGTTGACACGGAAAATGTAGACAAGTATATTGCTGATCCGCTGTGCGGATTCCTGTTTACCAACAATGGTTTCCGTGCCCTTATTACCCTGAATGACTACATCAATGCTGCTGAAGTATACGAAGGCACCCCGAAGGATCTTCCTATTTACCTGATTTACGGAGAAGGTGACCCGGTTGGTGCTTACGGCAAAGGCATTGCCCAGGTTAAGGACGCCTATGACAAGTCCGGTCACACCAAAGTGTCTGTTAAGGGCTGGCCGAATGCACGGCATGAAATCCACAATGAGTCCGCCATTGCAACAGACGTTTATGATGACGTAATGGCCTGGGTTGACGCCAACGTTTAAACTTTTATTTTCAAAATCATCTGAGGTATTGCCATGGATCAGGATATCATCTTAAAAACATCGTTCCGCGGGTTTAACAAAAAGGCGGTAATGGACTATATTGAAGATCTTCAAAAGGAAAACCTGGCTTTAAAGGCACGGGTTGCCGAACTGGAGGAAATGATTCTTCAGGATGAAGTAGAAGTGAAAGATCCGTCTTCTGAAAAATCTTCGGAAGAAACCGTTGTAATTGATGCAGAACCGGCAGAAGAAGAGGAAGTTTCTACTGCTGCAGAAAAACCTGCTGTATTGCCGGGTGCTGACTCGCCAAAGAATACGGATGATTTTGACAAAATGGAAGCCCAGCTGGACGAACAGTTCCAGAAGCTGGTAGACGAATATGCCGGGGAAGAAAAGTCGGCAGAAGATTCTGAAGAAACAGAATCCGGAGAAGAAGAAGCGGAAAAGGCGGAGCCGGGAAAAACAAAGAAAGGCTTCCGCATTCGCGTAAGAGTAAAGGACTAAGAGACTATGGCAGAATATTCCTTAAACACCAAAGAGCTGCGGGAAAAGGCACCCCTGCTTCACGCCGGGGACCGCGTATTGCTTTCCGGCACCGTTTATACGTCCCGGGACGCAGCACACAAACGCATTACGCAGTTCCTGGAAGAGGGAAAGGAACTTCCCTATGACCTGAAGGACGCCACCATTTATTACTGTGGCCCAACGCCAACCCCGGAAGGGAAGGGTGCTGTCATTGGCTCCTGCGGACCAACTACTTCCGGACGAATGGATCCGTACGCTCCGCATTTTCTGGATCTTGGCCTGGTAGCCATGATTGGCAAAGGGGAACGGAAACAGCCGGTAGTAGACGCCATTATCCGGAACAAGGCTGTTTACTTCTGCGCCATCGGCGGTGCCGGTGCGCTTGCGTCCAAGTGCATTACATCCTGCAAGGTCATCGGTTTTGAAGACCTTGGCTGTGAATCCGTAAAGCGCCTGGAACTGAAGGACTTCCCGGTGTTTGTTGCCATTGACTGCCACGGTGGAAACCTGTTTGATCGCAAGGACTAAGGTATTCCGGCTGGTACAATTTATTCCGGCAATGTATTCCAACAGAATAAAACAAAAAGGCGGTTGCAGATTTTTTTCTGCAACCGTCTTCTGCTTGTTTTTGCTTAACAAATTTTCAGAAAACCCGCCGAGCCGGGATCGGTGTGTTATAACCTGCATACAAGCAGGTGGGTGCGGTCCGTTAGCTACCATGCGTCCTCCGTCCCGAAGGGGAGGCTTGCAATCCGCTTCCGAGGCATGCTCCCGTTTAAAAAGGTGTTGGGTTATAGAAACCGAAGTTGTCGAACCCGGCAGGCCTTCTAAGGGTCAGAATGCTTAGTTTAAGATTTCGTCTGTGCCTTCAATGTCTTCTTCTGTAATTTCAAAGACGTCGGACAGACGGTCTTCAAAGATTTCCGCTACTTCGTCAAACTCTTCGTCATCTTCAATAGCGTACAGGAAGGTGTCTCCGTCTTCTTCTTTTACACGCAGGGGAATGAGCTCTGCATCTGCCTCTAAAAATTCCTCTTCGGTGTCAAAGGTAGGAAGTACGGCAATGTACTTTCCTTTGTCTGTTTCAATGCGATCCAGGACTTCAAAAACGTGTTCATTTCCGTCATCATCGGAAACGGTTAACAAATCCGGATTATATTCTTTTTCTTCTGCCATGATGAATCTCCTTATGGCTTAATATGTGCGATTTACGCCACCCCTATTCTAGAATACGCGCCCTTTTCTGTCAATGAATCTTATGCTAAAATAAGCGGGAAAAGGAGGCTCTTTCATGGACCCGAAAACACGTATTGCCGAACTGGTTGCACTCCTGAATGAGTACAGCCGTCTTTATTATGATCTGGATGCGCCTGCCGTAGACGATTACGAATATGATCAACTGAATAATGAGCTGAAAGCACTGGAAAAAGAACATCCGGAGTTGATCCTGCCCACGTCTCCAACCCAGCGGGTAGGGGGCACGGCCAGCAGCAAATTCAGCCCGGTAGAGCATGCGGTGCGAATGGAGTCTTTGCAGGATGCCTTTTCCTTTGGCGAATTGGAAGAATTTGCTGCCAGGGTGCAGGGCGCCTATCCCGGGGCCACCTTTGTGGTGGAACCGAAAATAGACGGTCTGTCGGTTTCCCTGGAATACCATAACGGCGTCCTGACCCGCGGTTCTACCCGCGGCAACGGAGACGTGGGCGAAGATATTACCGAAAACCTGAAAACCATTACTTCCATTCCGCAAACCATTCCTTCGGACATTTCCCTGTTGGAAGTCCGTGGGGAAGTATATATGCCGCGAAAGGTATTCCTGGATCTGGTAAAAGAACAGGAAGCTGCCGGCGAAAAAACATTTCGAAATCCCAGAAACGCAGCGGCAGGCTCCCTGCGTCAGAAAGATGCTGCCATAACCAAAGCCCGCAAACTGGATATCTTTGTCTTTAATGTGCAGCAGTATGACGGTCCGGAAGACTTAACTTCCCATAAACAGTCCATAGACTACCTTGCCGGGCTGGGTTTTCACACCATCCCGTCCTGTGTGCCGTGTAAAACCATTACGGACTGTCAGACAGAAATTCAGAAAATCGGAGCTGCACGCTACACGCTGCCCTTTGATATTGATGGTGCCGTCATTAAAACAGATAACTTACAGTTCCGCACAGAGCTTGGTTCTACTGCCAAGTTCCCTCGTTGGGCCATTGCATATAAGTACCCGCCGGAGGAGCGGCAGACCAAGCTGTTGGATGTGGAAATTGGCGTCGGCCGTACCGGCGTCCTGACGCCAACAGCTGTATTTGAACCGGTTTTGGTTGCCGGCTCTGTGGTTAGCCGGGCAACCTTACACAATCAGGATTTCATTAATGAAAAGGGAATCCGCATTGGAGACACCATTACCATCCGCAAAGCCGGAGACATTATTCCGGAAGTGGTAACGGTTATCTGCCACGAAACGGAAGGGGAACCATATCAGATTCCATCGGTCTGCCCCTCCTGCGGCGGCCCGGTTACCAGAGAACCCGGAGAAGCCGCCATGCGTTGTACC
>CAVFBE010000026.1:0-13896 GCA_963620745.1 Muribaculaceae bacterium
GGCATAACCCGGCCGGTTCTGGTCAGCGGTACCGACGGTGTCGGCACCAAGCTGAAAATTGCATTTTTAATGGACAAGCATGACACCGTCGGCATTGACTGCGTTGCCATGTGCGTCAATGACATTATCTGTGTGGGTGCCCGTCCGCTGTTTTTCCTGGACTACATTGCCTGTGGCAAGAACGTTCCGGAAAAGATTGCAGACATTGTAAAGGGCGTCAGTGACGGCTGTGTGCAGTCCGGTGCTGCCCTGATTGGCGGAGAAACCGCAGAAATGCCCGGCTTCTATCCTATTGATGAATATGACCTTGCCGGTTATTCCACCGGCGTGATAGACAAGTCTAAGATTATTGATAACTCTACCATGAAAGCAGGAGACGTTATTCTGGCACTGCCTTCCTCCGGCGTGCACTCCAATGGCTTCTCCCTGGTACGGAAGGTCTTTGACGTAGACCATGCGGATCTGAAAAAGCCGGTTGCAGAACTGGGCGGTAAATCGCTTGGTGAAACCCTTCTGACCCCGACCAAAATTTATGTAAAACCGGTGCTGGCCCTGCTGGATGAAGTGCGCGTAAAGGGCATTTCCCACATTACCGGCGGCGGATTCTACGAAAACATTCCAAGAAGTATTCCGGATGGACTTTGTGCTACCATTCAGCGTGCCAATGTCCGGGTACTTCCTATTTTTGACCTGATTGCCAAAGAAGGGCAGATCAGTGAACACGACATGTTTAACACCTTTAACATGGGTGTTGGCATGAGCATTGTAGTGGCTCCGGAAGATGCAGATAAGGCGCTGGCCATTCTGCAGGAACAGGGCGAAGACGCCTATGTTCTGGGAACCATTACCGAAGGCACGGAAAAAATCCAGATTTTATAAACGCTTTAAGAAACGCTCCGGAGGGTGCAAAAATGAAACAGGAAAAAATTTCCATTGCGGTTTTGGTTTCCGGCGGCGGTACCAACCTGCAGGCCTTAATTGATGCCGAGCGGGAAGGTCGCCTGCCCAGCGGACAGATTACACTGGTCATCTCCAATAAAAAAGATGCCTATGCGCTGACCCGCGCAGAACAGGCCGGCATACAGACACTCTGGTTAAGCCGGAAAGAACTGGGACAGAAACGCTTTGAAGAAGAACTGGCAATGGTTCTGGAAGAAAACCAGATTGATATTATTATTCTGGCCGGTTTCTTATGCATCCTTTCGGAAAACTTCACCAAGAAGTATCCGCGTCGCATTTTAAATGTTCATCCTTCCCTGATCCCGTCTTTCTGCGGGGCAGGGTTTTACGGACTGCGTGTGCACGAAGCCGCCCTGGAAAAAGGGGTTAAGGTAACGGGCGCCACGGTCCATTTTGTCAATGAAATCCCAGACGGCGGAGAAATTATCCTGCAAAAGGCGGTTGCCGTAGAAGACGGTGACACCCCGGAAATCTTACAGAAACGGGTCATGGAACAGGCCGAATGGGAATTATTGCCGGCTGCGGCAGAAAAAGTCTGCGCAGAATTACTGGCGGAAAAGGGGACAAAATGAAAATTTTAGTTGTCGGTGGCGGTGGCCGCGAACACGCCATCATTAAAAAGCTGAAAGAAAACCCACAGGCAGACACCATTTATGCTCTGCCCGGAAATGGCGGCATTGCAGCAGATGCCGAATGTGTTGCCATCAGCGCAACAGACATTCCCGCCATTACGGAGTTTGCCGTAAAAGAACAGATTGACTACGCTGTGGTTGCCCCGGATGACCCGCTGGTACTTGGCTGCGTAGATGCATTAGAAGAAAAAGGCATTCCGTGCTTCGGACCGAAGGCCAACGCTGCCATTATTGAAGGCAGCAAGGTCTTTTCCAAGGAACTGATGAAAAAATACCAGATTCCAACCGCTGCCTATGAGGTTTTTGACCAGGCAGAAAAAGCACTGGACTATGTTAAAACCGCCAAATTGCCGGTGGTTGTAAAAGCAGACGGTCTTGCACTGGGTAAGGGCGTTTTAATTGCGGAAACCAGAGAAGATGCCGAAGCTGCCGTCAAAAGCCTGATGGAAGACAAGAAGTTCGGCAAGAGCGGTGACCGCGTGGTAGTAGAAGAATTCTTAACGGGTCCGGAAGTGTCCGTATTATCCTTTACAGACGGGAAAACTGTAGTACCAATGGTTTCTTCCATGGACCATAAGCGTGCGTTGGACGGAGACCAGGGCCTGAACACAGGCGGCATGGGAACGGTAGCACCCAACCCGTATTACACAAAAGAAATTGCAGAAGAGTGCATGGAACGCATTTTCCTGCCAACCATAAAGGCCATGAATGCCGAAGGCAGAACCTTCAAAGGCTGCCTTTACTTCGGCCTGATGCTGACGCCGGACGGCCCGAAGGTCATTGAATACAACTGTCGTTTCGGGGATCCGGAAACCCAGGTAGTCCTGCCGTTGCTGGAATCTGACCTGCTGACCATTATGCAGGCTACCACAAACGGCACGCTGGCAGACCAGGACGTTCGTTTCTCGGACGGTTCCGCCTGCTGCGTTATTATGGCATCTGCCGGATATCCGCAGGCTTATGAAAAAGGATACGAAATTACCATTCCGGAAGAGCAACTGGCCAATGTGTACGTGGCCGGCGCAAAGAAGGAAAACGGAAAACTGTTGACTGACGGCGGTCGGGTACTGGGTGTAACTGCCACCGCTGACTCGCTGGAACAGGCCATTCAGCAGGCCTATGAAAAAGTAAGCACCATTTCGTTTGCCAACGCCTTTTACAGAAAGGATATCGGCAAAAAAGCACTGGCTGCACGGGAGGAAAATTAATGGTTTACAGAGTCTTTTCGGAAAAGAAGGAAGCCCTTGCCAACGAAGCAAAGGCATTGTGGTCTGATTGTACCTCGTTACTTGGCATCAGCGGTCTGACCAAGGTGCGGATTGTGAACCGCTATGACGCCGAAGATATTTCGGAAGAGCTGTTTAACTACGCCATTGGAACCGTGTTCTCGGAACCGCAGCTGGACCTGGTATCGGATTCCCTTGACACGGGCGATGCAGCCTATGCCTTTGCTGTAGAATATCTCCCAGGACAGTTTGATCAGCGTGCAGACTCTGCGGCGCAGTGCATTCAGATTATCTCTAAGGGAGAGCGTCCTACCATTCGCACTGCCAAGATTTACCTGTTATATGGCACTCTGACAGAGGCGGATGTGGCTGAAATTAAGAAGTATGTTATCAACCCGGTAGAAAGCCGGGAGGCGTCCTTTGAAAAGCCGGAAACACTGCAGCTGCAGTATGACATTCCGGAAAGTGTAAAAACCGTAGACGGCTTCCTGGAACTGGATCGGGACGGCTTACAGAACTTTGTGGATTCCATGGGTCTTGCCATGGATCTGGATGACATTGCCTTCTGTCAGAATTATTTCCGTACAGAGCAGCGGGATCCGACCGTAACGGAAATCCGGATGATTGATACCTACTGGTCTGACCACTGCCGTCATACCACGTTCTTAACCGTCATTGATGACGCTAAATTTGAAGATGAACTGCTGCAAAAAGCCTATGAAGAATATCTGGCTGACCGGGAAGCTCTTGGAGACAAGAAGCCGGTTTGTCTGATGGACCTGGCTACCCTGGCGGTCAAATACTTAAAGAAGACCGGACAGCTGCAGAAGCTGGACGAGTCCGAAGAAATTAACGCCTGCACCGTTAAAATTACGGTACAGACCGAAGAGGGGGAAGAGCCTTGGCTGCTTCTCTTCAAGAATGAGACCCACAACCACCCGACGGAAATTGAACCGTTCGGCGGAGCGGCCACCTGCATCGGCGGCGCCATTCGTGACCCGCTGTCCGGCCGCGCCTACGTTTACGGCGCAATGCGCGTAACCGGTGCCGCGGACCCGCTGACTCCGGTCAGCAAGACCATTCCGGGCAAGCTTCCGCAGCGGAAGATTGTGACCACCGCGGCGGCAGGGTACTCTTCTTATGGCAACCAGATTGGTCTGGCTACCGGTATTGTAGATGAAATTTACCACCCGGGCTATGCCGCCAAGCGGATGGAAATCGGCGCCGTTGTGGCCGCCGCTCCGCAGGAAAACGTACGCCGTGAAGTGCCGGCACCGGGAGATGTTGTTATTCTGCTCGGCGGAAAAACCGGCCGCGACGGCTGTGGCGGCGCCACTGGTTCTTCCAAGTCCCATACGGCACAGTCTTTGGAAACCTGCGGTGCAGAAGTCCAAAAGGGTAATGCACCGGAAGAACGCAAGTTACAGCGTCTGTTCCGGAGCAAAGAAGCATGCCGTATGATTAAACGCTGTAATGACTTTGGTGCCGGCGGTGTGTCGGTGGCCATTGGGGAATTGGCAGACGGGCTGGACATTGACCTGAATGCCGTTCCGAAAAAATACGACGGCTTAGACGGCACAGAGCTTGCCATCAGTGAATCCCAGGAGCGGATGGCCGTTGTAGTGGAAAAAGAAAATGTGGATGCCTTTATTGCCCTGGCAGAACAGGAAAACCTGCAGGCCACACCGGTTGCTGTGGTAACAGAAGAACCCAGACTGGTCATGAACTGGAACGGCAAAAAGATTGTCAATGTCAGCCGCGAATTTCTGAATTCCAATGGCGCCGACAAGCACATTACCGTTTCGGCTCCGGCTGCCAAGCTGCAGCCAAAGCAGGTTACCGGAAGCTTTGCAGAGCACCTGACAGCCATGGCATCCGACCTGAATATTTGTTCCAAGCGCGGACTTTCCGAACGCTTTGACTCTACCATTGGTGCCGGCACGGTTCTGATGCCATTCGGCGGCAAGAAACAGCTGACCCCAATTCAGGCTATGGTACAGAAGGTTTCCGTGGAAAAGAAGCATACGGACACCTGCTCCTTCATGGCATTTGGCTACAATCCGTTCCTGACGGAACAGAGCCCGTACCACGGCGCCTATCTGGCCGTAGTGGAAAGTGTTTCCAAGCTGGTAGCCACCGGTGCTTCCTTTGAAGATGTTTATCTGACCTTCCAGGAATACTTTGAACATCCCGGCAAGGATTCCTCCCGTTGGGGTCAGCCGCTTGCCGCCCTGTTAGGTGCCTACAAAGCCCAGAAGGAATTGGGTATTGGCGCTATCGGCGGTAAGGACTCCATGAGTGGTACCTTTGAAGATTTGGATGTACCGCCAACCCTGGTTTCCTTTGCCGTTACTACCGACAAGGCAGACCATGTAGTTTCTCCGGAATGCAAGAAGGCCGGTAACAAGCTCTTCTTACTGGAACCGGAAACCGATGAAAACGGTCTTCCGGTTACGGCTTCCTTAAAAGAACTGTTCCATACGGTAACCGAACTGCTGCGCTCCGGAAAGGCTATTAGTGCCTATACACCGGGAATGGGTGGCATTGCAGAAGCCGTCATGAAAATGTGCTTCGGCAATGACTTCGGCTTTACTTTTAATGAACAGCTGTCCCTGCAGGATATCTTCGGCACCCATTACGGCGCCTTCCTGCTGGAAAGTGCAGAAGACCTTCCGGGTACACTGATTGGTACCGTAACAGAAGAAAAAGCCTTTGTTTACAAAGACGAAAGTGTCTGCGGATGCCAGCTGTTACAGCAGTATGAAAACAAGCTGGAAAGCGTTTACAATTGCAATATTTCCCAGGATGAGGTTCCGGTAGAAACCTTCTCTTATCAGGCTAAAGCCAGACGCAGTCCCTGCATTAAGACGGCCAAGCCTAAGGTTCTGATTCCGGCCTTCCCGGGAACCAACTGTGAATATGACAGTGCCAAAGCGGTAGAAGATGCCGGTGCAGAAGCCAAAATTATGGTAGTTAACAACCTGACGGCAGACGGTATTGCCAGAAGTGTAGATGCCTTTGCCAAAGAGCTGGCAGATGCCCAGATTGTCTTTATCCCAGGCGGATTCTCCGGCGGTGACGAACCGGACGGCAGTGGTAAGTTTATTACCGCGTTCTTCCGCAATGACGCTGTTAAAGAAGGGGTAACCAACCTGTTAGACAACAGAGACGGTTTAATGTGTGGTATCTGTAATGGCTTCCAGGCACTGATTAAACTGGGTCTGGTTCCGTACGGCAAGATTATTGACACAGATGAATCCTGCCCAACTCTGACCTTTAACAATATTGCCCGCCACCAGTCCCGGATTGTACGCACCCGCGTAGCTTCCAACCTGTCTCCGTGGCTTTCCCTGACCCAGGTAGGGGACATTTACAATGTTCCAATCTCCCACGGCGAAGGCAAGTTCCTGGCAGATGAAGAACTGATTCGCAAGCTTGCCGCAAACGGCCAGATTGCCACCCAGTACGTAGATGCTGACGGCAATGCCACCAATGATATTCACTACAATCCAAACGGCTCCCTTTATGCAATAGAGGGGATTACCTCGCCGGACGGCCGTGTCTTCGGTAAGATGGGCCACAGTGAACGGATTGGCAACGGTCTGTATCAGAACGTTCCGGGCAACTATGACATCCGGATGTTTGAAGCAGCTGTAAAGTACTTCAAGGGCTAACAGCAGAAATAAAAACGCTCCAGGGTATCCTAAGGATCCTTGGAGCGCTTTTTTATGATTTTGATTTCTTCCAGTCGGAGCTGCTTTACTCTTTTACCGGAATTTCTTTGCCCAGAGCAAAGGAGAACAGGTACGCTTCCTTGACTTCCATGCCGGTGCAGCGGGAAAGGGCTGTGCAATAGGTTAGCAGCTGATCCCGGTATAGGTCCGTCAGGTGGTCCGGGTCAGAAACATGGTCGGTTTTGTAATCCACTACCACCAGTTTTCCGTCCTCTTCAAAGGCGCAGTCCACAATGCCCTGAACCAATACCTTTTCTTTGGACAGAGGTTCCGGCAGGTCCGGGTCAAAGGTGCCGGCGTCTTCCAAAATGGCAAATTTCTTTTCCCGCAACAGCTGTGGGCTTTTTTCAATCCGTGCGTACAAGCTGCTGCGGAAGAAGCGGGACACAACCGATGGAGAGATAGAGGCGGCCTCTGTCTGCGTCAGGAATTCTTCATTTACCAGGCGGTCAAGCTCTGCCTGCGGGTCTTTGGCGGCTGTTAAGAAGTCTGCGTATTGCATGAACTTGTGTAAGCAGGTGCCTCGCTCGGCCGGGGTCAGACCGGACTTGGACAGGAACTCCGGCTGTGCCTTGGCAAAGTAACGCAGATTAAAGGTGCCTTCCTGCAGGGTAGAGGCAGCGCGCTTGGTCAGGGTGGTAGCCAGTGCCTGATACGGATATTCGTATTGAATCCGTTCTTTCAGTTCTGCTACCAGCTGTTGGTTCGGGGCCGGTAAAGCGGTCTCTTCTGCTTTGGGCGGCTCTTCCGGAATGCCGGAATCATAGTACTGAAAATGTAAATTAGCGTCCGGTGCCAGCAACGGAATGCGGAAATCAGCCAGTTCCCGTGCCGGTTCCAAGGCCGGGTGGCGGAGGAAGGCCAGCAGCAGCCAGTCTAAGAAGGAGCCGACGTGCTCTACCGGGTATGGGTCTATTTTTTCGGATGCGGATAACGGGCGAGCCAGCTTTTTGACTTTCGAGGACAGGCTACTCTGTCCACCGGGGGTTCCAATCATGACCAGACGCTCCTTGGCACGGGTCATGGCAACATAAAGGACACGCAGGGTTTCGGACAGGGTTGCCCGGTTGCTTTCCAATTGGATGGCTGTATGCACCAAGGTGGGATAAGGATAACCGGTTTCAAAGTCACGCCCCTTCAGGCCGATGCCAAGGGTGGGGTGAAGAATGAGCGGATTAGAAAGGTCAGACCGGTTGAACGAGTGGTCCAGATTGGCAAGAATACAGATTTTAAATTGCAAGCCCTTGCTTTTGTGAATGGACATGATACGGACAACATCAGACGCTTCCGACAGGGTAGTGGGAGCATCCTGGTCAAACTGGTTTTCCTCCATATGGTCCAAATACCGTAAGAAGCCGGAAAGACCGTAGGTGCTGCGTGTATCATAACTGTCTGCCATTTGCAGCAGCTGTCTTAAATTGGCTTCCCGCTGTTTTCCGTCCCGCTTGGCAGAGGCAATATCCAGATAGGACGTATCTTCATAAATCTGCCGGATCAGCTGTCCGCAGGGCATGGAGACGGAAAGGCGGCGGTATTGCCGGAGCTGTTCTAAGAAGGAACGGTACTTTGCGTTTTCCTGCTTTTTGGCAGCCTGCAACAACGCTGCATACAGGGACGCATATCTGTTTTCCAGGCGGATGAGGGTTAAGTCATCTTCCGTAAATCCAAATAACGGGGAAAGCAGGGTGGCACAAAGCGGGATGTCCTGCAACGGGTTATCTATGATCCGGAGGAAGGACAAAATGGTGCTGATGTCCGGCGTTTGCAGGAAACCGCCGGTTGCACCGGCGTAAACCGGAATACCGGCTGCGTGTAACACCTGTTCATAAACGGGTGCACTGTTCTTTGGTGCCTGCAACAGAATGGCAAAGTCCTTGTAGGAAAGGGTGGGGTCTTTGGCCATGGTTTCCCGAATATACCGGGCCAGGAATCGGGCTTCCGATTCTATGGGCTTTTTTTCTTTTTCTTTTTCCAAAACAAAGAATTCTGTTTCCGGGAACGTTGCCGGTGGATAATACTCGGCACCAAAGACCAGGGCTTCATCGTCATTGTAATCAATTTCACCGACCTCTTTGCTCATTAACTGGCGGAAGGTGAAGTTGACGGTATCGGTAATGCCTTTGCGGCTACGGAAGTTTTTTCCAAGGGTAATGGTGGCAGGATACTGCTCTTTTTCAGGATCATAAAGCGGATACCGTTCTTTCCGTTCCAGAAAGTTTTCCGGCATGGCCTGCCGGAAGCGGTAAATGCTCTGCTTGACGTCTCCTACCATAAAGAGGTTGTTTTCGTCTTTGGAAAGGGCGGAGAAAATGGCATCCTGCGCCCGGTTGGTGTCCTGGTATTCATCCAGCAGAATTTCCCGGAACGAAAGGCTGAGCTCTTTGGCAAGGTCGGTCCGTTCCATAGGCGATGCAGCAGGATCTTTGACCAGCAGCTGTAAGGTGAATTCTTCTACATCCGAGAAGTCCAGCGCATTGGCTTCCTGCTTTAACCGGCCATATTCTTTGGTAAAGCGGAGGACGGCTTCTACTAACATTTCTGCCAGTGGCCGTAATTCTTCTGTATCGGTACGCCAGTCTTTGGTGTCAGACACTAAAATTTTAGGAAGCTGGTTGCCCAGTAAGTCTTTGACAATGTCACGGAAGGCTTTTGCTGTCTGAACATTTTCTAACTTGGTTAAGCCCTTCCCGGTGCTCCATTTGGGAAAAGCATAATTTTGTAAATCCGAAAGCATACCGTCTAAATCAGCCTGCTCTAATTTGTTTTGCAGCTCGGAAATCAGAGCGGATTCTCCTTGTAAGGTAAGGACTGCATCGCACGAGGCGGTTTCCACATTGGTGCGCAGCAGGGCAAGCGCCTGATCTGCCAGATCTTGGGCATAGGAAAGCAGGGAGGATATGCTTCGTTTCAGCGCGGCAAAGATTGGCGTGTCAGAAAGCGGAACCTGCGTGTTATAGGATTGCAATCCCTGTTTCAGCCAGGCCTCCGGAGAGGGGTAAGCGCGGGAGTAGTTGTACAGCTTTAGGATGGTGGTTTCCAGGTTGATGTCGTCCTTGCCGGAAGAAAGCAACTCTACCAGCTTTTGGAAGCTTTCGTTTTGCTCTGCATAAAGGGCTTCCACAACAGCGGAAACGGCATCTTGCTGTAACAATTTTCCTTCATTGTCGTCCAGCATGCGGAAGTCGGAGGCAATGCCGAACTGGTCAAAGTGCTCCCGGACCAGCGTGGTACAAAAGGCGTCAATGGTACAGATTTTAGCGGAAGGAATCAGCAACTGCTGCTTTTGCAAATGGGCGTTTCCGGGATCCTGCTCCAGTGCGGCAGAAACTGCCTGGGACAGGCGGGAACGCATTTCTGCGGTGGCGGCTTTGGTGAAAGTAACAATCAGAAGCTCATCTGCATTGCAGGGATCTTTGGTGTCAGTCAGCCGCTGAATGACGCGGGCAATTAAGACTGCGGTTTTTCCGGATCCGGCGGCTGCGGAAACCAAAACGGTGCCGCCCCGGGCCAGAATACAGTTTTGCTGATCAGGTGTCCATTCAGGCATTGGTTTCCTCCTTTCCGCACAGGATGTTGATGGCTTCCTGCTGCTTTAATTTAATAATTTCTTTATAACGTTCTTTATTTTCCAGGTAAGCGGTTTCTTCCAAACGGCAAATGGGGTAGTAGTCACAGTAAGTGCAGGTGGATTCAAACCCGGTTCCTCTGGCCGGATTGGCGGGCACAATGCCTTCCTGCAGGGCCTCTGCCATTTGAATCAGGATGGTATTAATTCGGTCCTGCAGGCGCTTTAGGTTTTCGGCAGTAATCAGGCCGGTTTCCAGTTCGCCTTTTTTGTTGGTAATCTTCTTTCCGTCAATGGGGAGGAACCGCTTGTTTAGGCCGTGTTCCATGGCTTCCAACAGGTCCTGGTTCATTAAGAACAGGCCGCTTCCCAGATCCTGCTTTTGCTTGTCCTTTTGGATGACTTCCGGGTCTTCCCGCTTGCTGGCCATGGAATGGGAGGCACGCTTGGCAGGGTAATAAAAGATACCGCTTGGGATGATGTCCCCGTAGCGATCTGCACCATTCTGGGCAATGGCAAACAGGTAAATCAGCATTTGCATGTTAATGCCATAGTTGACCACTTCAGACAGGACAAATTCCTTGCCGCCGGTTTTGTAGTCCACCACGCGGACATAGGTTTTGCCGTCTTTCTGATAGGTATCCACCCGGTCTATGGAACCGTAGATGGAAAGGGAACCGCCTTTCGGCAGGTCCAGCCGGTAAGCAGGAATGCCGTCTTCCGTGCCCTTCGGGCCGATGGTTAATTCAAAATCTGTTGGAACAAAGTCACTGTTTTTGAATTCTTCCACCAGGCGTTCTACTATATCCGTTAGGGTGGCGGCGAGTCGGTGGTACAGGTATTGAAAGCGGATTGGTTTGTCTTCCAGTCCGCCCATTTTTTCGGTAACGTAGGCGTTTAACCAGCGCTGTATCTGCAACTGCCGCTCCTGCGGTGTCATGCTGATCAGCGCAGGCATAGTGCTGTCTTTGATAATTTGCTCTAAGACATAGTGGATAACGGTGCCGCGTTGCGCCGGATCCAGCGCGGCTTTCTTCCTGGGCTGTGCCTTCAGTCCGAACTTGCAGAAGTATTCAAAGGCGCATTTGTGGTAGACGTCTACGCGGGATGCGGACAGGCCCATGTCCGTGCCGAAAAGGCGCGTGGCCAGGGCCGGGTCCGCAATGCGGTAGTCGCGGACGCCGAGGGCGGCATCCAGGGTGGAAAGCCGCGGATCCTCTGCAATGGCGGCACGCAGACTGGCTGCCTCCACTGCCGCTGTCGGCAGCAGTAACGCTTTTGCATAGGCGGCAAAGGTGCTGTCTGCTGTTTCGGCAAAATAGGCTTTCGGTAAGGCGTCTGCTGTCAGAAACGGAAGACTGTTTTTGCCGCCGAAGCAGCGCTGGGTACTACGGAGCACTTCCGATGGCTCCATTGCGGCGTTGCCGTCCAGCTTGTGATAACTGAGATAAACCGAATCGGTAGAGGCGGTAACGGCCGCATAAGCAATGAACAGCTCTTCGCTGGCCAGGTCTTCCTTGGACAGGGACAGTTCCAATCCGTTCTGATATAAGATGTCCCGGTCCTGGGAAGAAAAGATACCGGTGCTGCCGACCACGGAAGGGAAGGCCCCTTCTGCCAGTCCTGCCACAAAGACAACCTTAGGATTGTCCAAGCGGACGCGGTCTGCCGCGCCAATGGAAATTTCATCCAGGGTGCTGGGAATGGTGGCAAATTTTGCCATGGATACCACGGCATGGAATAAATTGCAATAGGTGGAAATGGACAGCACCTCCGGACCGCAACCGGTAGACAGGCGGTCAAACAAATCCATCAGCAGTTCATAAACCGTATTCTGTTCTTTGGCCAGTTCCGTAAAACCGGCTTCATGGTAGGATACGGCCAGATCTTTCAGCGTATCCGGAACGCGGGTGCGCTGTAAAAAGTCATAAAAAGCACGGCTGATGCCTTCGGCATTGGTATCCTTGACTTGCTTTTTCAGGTGCAGCAGGGGAAGGATGATGGCCTTGCGCATGTCATTTAAATCGGAAAGCCGCTGTTTGCTTTGCGGGGTTTCTTCTACCCCCAGTCCATCCGGATGCAGGGTAAAGTCTGCCTGCCAGTTTTTGGCTTTCAGGTTCCAAAGCAGCGCATAGTTTTCTAAGGTTGCCACTTCTTCCTGGGAAAGAGGGGACAAACCGGTTTTTAAATAATTCAGCAGATTTTCGGTGGTAAAGCCGTTGGTTAACAGGGTCAGAACAGACTTCATCAGGGAAATCAGCGGCTGGTTTGCAATGGGCTGGCGGGAATCATCAAAAACGGGAATGCCGTATCTGCGAAAAGCCGTCATTAGTTCCTGCTTATAGGTATCTTCCTGGCGGACTACAACAGCCATATCCTTACAGCGAAGGCCCTTTTCCCGCATCAGTTTCTTGGCAGTGGCGGCAATGTAATTGCATTCTTCTGTCAGGGTATCGGCTTCAAACAGGATCAGTCCTTCCTGTGTGCCATCAAAGACGTTCGGAACAGGTGCAAATAGATTTTGCTCTAAATGCCGGAGGGTAGGGTTCTGAAACCGGATACCGGTGGTTTCCATACGGAGGGGATAAATGCCGACACCGTTGATCTGAGCCAGACGCCGAACCGTGTCCTTGGTGTGGTTGACGGACTGGAACAAAATACTTTTGCTTTCGTCTGTGCAAAGAGTCAGGTAAACGTCATCTGCCTGTGCAATCAGTCTGGTCAGCAATGCCTGCTCCTGACCGGTAAACCCTTTAAAGCCGTCTACGGCAATGGTGTATCCGGCAAAGAACCGGGTTTCATCCAGCTTTTGACAGAGCTTTCTTACCTGGAGGTCTTCGTCTGTATAAGAGTGGAAGAACAAGGCTTCATAGGCATCTGTAATCAGCGCCAGTTCGGAGAGCTTGGCGGACAGGTTTTTGCGGCCGGTCAGAAGCGCTGCCGTTTTCCGCAAATCTTCCGGCGTTACGCCGCCGCGGTGCATGTCCTTGACGCATTGTAGCAGTTGCTTGGCTAAAGAGACGCTTTCTGCCTGCCGGGCGTAAAAGACCAGCTGGTCTTTTACAGACAGCATGGCCCGCAGCATTAAAATGATGCGGGTAGCGTCATCCGCGGACTGACCGGCCATACCGCCCAGTTCCCGGAATACATAGTCGGAAAGCCGTGTAAAACTAAGCACTTCAATGTGCTGTCCGGCCTGCTCTCCGAACTGCTCCAATATGGCCCGTTCGCATAAAAACGAATACTGTTCCGGAACCAGCAGGAGCAGCTTGGTCTGGCCTTCGGCGGCCAGGCTGCCCAGCTTGTTCCGGACCGTTTCCGTTTTGCCCGAACCGGCCCGTCCTGTTACCAGATGTAGCATGGAATCCCTCCTGAAATTACTACCTGAATTATACCGTATTTCATGGGTCTTGATAAGGCCACAAAAGGCTTTTCCAAATACCCCCTGTTGTAGTATAATGACCCTACTAATGTTCTCCTTTCAGAACAGAACTTTTTGGAGGGATTCCATGCGTTCCATAGACGACGTATTAAAAGAAATAAAACGGGTACACTTTATCGGAATCGGTGGCTCCGGCATGACACCGCTGGCAGAAATTCTGCTGGCCAACGGATACACACTGACCGGTTCAGATAACAACCCCGGAGACAATATAGACAAGCTGCGCGGAATGGGCGTAGAAATCATCATGGGGCAGAAAGCGGAAAACCTGACGCTGTTAAAGCCGGAACTGATTGTCTACACTGCAGCCATTCTGCCGGACAATGAAGAACTGGTA
>CAVFBE010000027.1:0-3723 GCA_963620745.1 Muribaculaceae bacterium
AAAGGAAGAAGGGGAGTTTGGCGTAGCTTTCGCCATTGCCGCCATTCTGATGGTTCTGACCATGCTGATTAACCTTTCCGCCACTTTGGTCGGCAAGCACTTTGCAAAAAGGAGATCCTCATGAGTGATATCATTACAACACAGAAATTAAATCTCTGGTACGGAGATTCCCAGGCGCTGAAAGACATCAGCATTGCCATTCCGGAGCGGAGTATTGTAGCATTTATCGGCCCTTCCGGCTGCGGTAAGTCCACGTTTTTAAAGACGCTGAATCGCATGAACGATTTAATTCCCAACGTAAAAATAGAGGGAACCGTCAACTACAAGGGACAGAACATTTACGACAAAAACGTGGATGTCAACGAACTCCGCAAGGACATCGGCATGGTGTTCCAGAAACCGAACCCATTCCCGATGAGCATCTATGACAACGTTGCCTACGGCCCACGGACCCATGGCATTACCAACAAAGTCAAGCTGGACGAGCTGGTAGAGGAGGCCCTGAAGGGCGCCGCCATCTGGGACGAAGTTAAAGACCGTCTGAAGAAAAATGCCCTTGGACTTTCCGGTGGCCAGCAGCAGCGTCTTTGCATTGCACGCGCCCTGGCAGTAAAGCCGGAAGTACTCCTGATGGATGAACCAACCTCCGCACTGGATCCAATTTCTACCGCACGCATTGAAGACCTGGTCAAGGACCTGAAAAAGCAGTATTCCATCATCATGGTAACGCACAACATGCAACAGGCCGTCCGCATTTCCGATTACACCGCCTTCTTCCTGTTAGGCGAGATGGTGGAATTTGATAAGACAGAGAAGCTCTTCTCCACGCCATCGGAAAAACGCACAGAGGACTACATTACAGGAAGGTTTGGTTAAAATGATTACGCGCTTAGATGAACAACTGCTGAAGCTGAACAAGAAAATGATTGAGATGGGTGCCTTGTGTGAAGAAATCCTGGCCCTGTCTGCCACTGCCTTAATTGAAGGCGATGTAGAAATTAAAGAAAAGGTAGAGCCCATTGACCACGAAATAGACCAGATGGAACGGGAAATTGAATCCTTCTGCCTGAAACTGTTACTTCGCCAGCAGCCCGTTGCCAGAGATCTGCGTCAGATTTCGGCTGCCCTGAAAATGATTACCGACATGGAACGCATCGGCGATCAGGCGGAAGACATTGCCGATATTATTCCTAAATTAAACGGTCGTACCGGCGAAGAATGCCACTATATCCGCGATATGGCAGAATCTACCATAAAAATGGTAACAGATAGTATTGACGCCTACGTCAAACAGGATTTACAATGCGCTCAGGCGGTTTGTGATTATGACAATACGGTAGACCATCAGTTCCGCCGCGTTAAGCACGCGCTGAAAAAGATGATTGCCGAAAATACCGCTGACGGGGAATACGCATTGGATCTTCTGATGATTGCCAAATACTTTGAGCGCATCGGGGACCATGCCGTTAATATTGCAGAGTGGGTAGCCTTCTCTGTAACAGGAGTGCATAAAGGAGCTTAAGTATGATTTGGTGTGTAGATGACGATCAGACCATTCGGGACATTGAAGTTTATGCGTTAGAGCAATGCGGTTTTTCGGCGCAGGGCTTTTCCGACGGCATTTCCATGCTGAAGGCCCTGGAAAACACGCAACCGGAGCTGATTATCTTAGACATCATGCTGCCGGAAAAAGACGGTGTGGAAGTGCTGAAAGAAATCCGCAGTAACCCGCTGACCCGGAAGATTCCCGTCATCATGGCTACTGCCAAAGGTACGGAAATGGATAAAATTCAGGGTCTGGACGCCGGTGCAGATGACTATCTGGCCAAGCCCTTTGGCGTAATGGAAATGATTTCCCGCGTCAAAGCGGTTTTGCGGAGATGTGCTCCGGCAGAACAGGACTCTGTTTATACAGCAGGCCCCATTACGCTGAATGACAGCGCACACTCTGTCACCGTCAACCAGGAGCCCATTACCTTAACCGCAAAGGAATTTAAATTATTAAAACTATTTCTGCAACATCCGGGAAAAGTGCTTTCCAGGGACCGCATTCTGTCTGATATCTGGGATATGGACTACCTGGGAGAATCCCGGACTGTAGACATGCATATCAAGACCCTCAGAAAGAAGCTGGGGGAATCCGGCAAACTGATTGAAACCGTGATCGGTGTCGGATATCGCCTGGAAGGAGGCAACCATGAGCAATAAAATATTCAAATCCATGATTACCGTTGCCATGGCGGTACTGGCCGCCAGCATTTTGATTGCCTGCGGCTTTTTCTATAATTACTTTTATCAAGTGCAGGAGCAACAGCTGGAAGAGGAGCTGACCCTGGTTTCTTCCACTATCGGGACAGAGGGTGCTGATTATTTTCAGGATTATGAATCTTCCCGCGTGCGATTTACGCTCATAGATGAAACCGGCACGGTTCTGTATGATTCCGACGCAGACGCGTCCAAAATGGAAAACCACATGGACCGTCAGGAAATCAAAGATGCGTTTGCCACCGGACAGGGGAGCGACGAACGCTATTCCCACACCTTAACCAAGAAAACCATTTACCGGGCTATTAAATTAGACGATGGCACCGTTCTCCGAGCGGCCGTTACCCAGATTACTGCAGCAGTTATGCTGGTTGGCATGATTCCCATGATTCTGGTCCTGATTGCCGCCGCCATTATCATTTCCCTGGTACTTTCTAACCGCATGGCAAAGAGCATTGTAAAGCCATTGTATGAGCTTGACCTGGATCATCCTTCTTCCAATAACGATGCTTATGAAGAACTGTCACCCATCCTGACCAAGATGAACAAACAGCGGAAAAAGATTAAGTGGCAGAAAGAACAGCTACAGCAAAAGCAGACAGAGTTCAATCAGATTACACTTTCTATGGCAGAAGGCTTAGTCCTTTTGGATAAGAATGGAATCGTCATCAGTATTAACCCGGCAGCTATGAAAATTTTCGGTGCCACTACATCGCCGGTGGGACAGGTCTTCTTGATGGTGGACCGCAGCCCGGCCATGTCCGCTGCCATTGAAAAGGCCTTGAGCGGCAGGGAAAGCGAGTTTTACGAAAAGAAAGACGGCAGGGATTACCGTTTTCTGCTGACCGGCATTAAGTCCGAAGAGAAAACTATTGGTGCCGTCATTCTTTGCTTTGATGTAACGGAAACGTTGCAGGCCGAAGAAAACCGGAAGGAATTTACGGCCAACGTTTCCCATGAATTAAAAACGCCGCTCCAGTCCATCATTGGCAGCGCAGAGCTACTGGAGGCCGGCCTGGTAAGGCCGGAAGACAACGCTAAGTTCGTCGGGAATATCAAAAAAGAGGCTAACCGTATGGTTACCCTGATTAATGATATTATTCAGTTGTCCCAGCTGGATGAAGCCACAGAGGCCACCAAAGAACCGGTAGACCTGTATGAAGTTGCATTGGAAGTAAAAGACGCCCTGTCGGACGCAGCTTCCAAACGGCAGATTACCCTGTATACGGAAGGAACTTCCTGTACCATGAATGGCATTCGTCGGTACCTGTATGAAATCCTGTACAATCTTTGTGACAACGGGATCCGTTACAACAAAGAGGGGGGCCACGTTACCATGTCGGTTACCCAGCAGGACAATTCCGCTGTTATCAAGGTTGCGGATACCGGAATTGGCATTCCGGCAGAGCATCAGTCCCGTATCTTTGAACGCTTCTACCGGGTGGATAAGAGCCATTC